>JAIOTT010000246.1 GCA_021106655.1 Bacteroidales bacterium | reverse complement strand
CAATGTAATTCCTGATGGGTATCCCACCATTATTATTGAGGAGTTTCAGGATACAATTTATGATAAACGAATTTATTTTAAGGGATTGGTTAAAGATGATTATGGCTTTAGCAACTTAAAATTTAGCTATAATTTATATGATGAAGTATCTGCTGGTCAGGAGGCAAAAGCTGCAGTTAATCAGGAAATTGTAATTGACAATGATAATATCATGCAGCAATTTTTCCATTATTTTGATTTGGCAAAGCTGGATATCAAAGCAGGTGACGAGGTTGAATATTACTTTGTTGTTTGGGATAATGACGGGATTAACGGGCCTAAATCTTCAAAATCTCAAAAAATGATATTTAAGGCTCCGACTACAGAAGAAGTTGCTGAAGATACTGAAAAATCTAATAATAAGATAAAAGATAAGATCAAGGAAACTATAAAGGATGCTAATGAATTGCAGAAAGAGATTGAAAAGTTGAACAAGGAGCTTTTGGAGAAGGAAAATATTAATTGGCAGGAAAAGAGTAAAATTGAAGATTTACTTCAAAAGCACGAGGCATTAAAATCAAAGGTTGAAGAGATACAACAGGAAAATGAAGTAAAAGATATTAGAGAACAACAATATAAGGAGCTAAGTGAAGACATATTGGAAAAGCAGCAAATGTTACAGGAGTTATTTGATGAGATATTGACTGACGAAATGAAGAAAATGTTTGAAGAGTTGCAAAAAATGCTTGAAGAAATTAATAAAGACAAAGTAAATGATCTTCTTGATAAAATGGATATGAGTAGTAAGGATTTGGAAAAGCAGCTCGACAGAAATCTGGAATTATTTAAACAGCTTGAATTTGAAAAGAAGCTGGGCGAGATAGTTGATAAACTGGATAAGCTTGCTGAGAAACAGAAGAAGTTAAGCGAAGAAACAGCTAAGAAGAAAAGGGAATCAAAGGAACTTTTGAAAGAACAAAATGAAATAAAGGATAAGTTTGAAGAAATAAAGGAAGATATTGAAGACCTGGAGAAAAAAAATTCGGAACTGGAAGAAAAAAAGGATATGGAAAATAGCAGGGATACGAAGGATGCTATTGATAAAGACTTAAACAGTAGTAGTGAGTCCCTTAAGAAGGAAAAGAGTAAAAAAGCCTCACAGGAACAGAAAAGTGCAGCAGATGGAATGAAAAGCCTTTCTGATGAATTAAATTCCATGATGGAAGAAGAACAAATGCAGCAGCTTGGAGATGATATAAATTCACTACGTGATATATTGGAAAACCTAATTCTTATTTCGTTTGAGCAGGAGGATCTTATAGGTGAAATTAAGGAAGTTCAAACAACAGATCCTAAATATGTGAAACTTATAGAAGAGCAAAAGATTTTAAAAGATAATCTGGAAGTAATTGAAGACTCTTTATATGCTTTGGCAAAAAGACAATCAAGGATCAAACCATATGTTACAAGAGAAATCTCCGCTATCAACCATAACATTGAAAAGTCAATAGGGTCGCTGAACGACAGGAGATTAAGAATTGCCAGCAGCAAGCAGCAACTTGTTATGACATCAGTTAATAACCTTGCTTTAATGCTTGCAGAATCAATGGACCAGATGAAGCAGCAGATGCAAAGTCAGCAAAGCGGAAAGGGGAAATCTTCTTGTTCAAAACCGGGAGGAGGAAAGCCATCACCTTCGAATATGAGAAAATTACAGGAACAATTGAACAAGCAAATGAAAGAGATGGGAAAAAATAAAGACGGCAAAAAAAAGTCCGGTAAAGGTCAGGGAATGGGGAAACAAACAATGAGTGAACAATTTGCAAGGATGGCAGCTCAACAGGAAGCTATTAGAAGAGAAATGCAAAAATATGCAGATCAGATTAAAGGTGAGGGTACTCAAAAGAATGCAGCTTTGAATAAAATGCTTAAAGATATGGAGCAAACCGAAACTGATCTGGTAAATAAAATTATTTCAAAAGAGACACTAAAAAGGCAGGAAGAAATATTAACAAGATTATTAAAATCGGAAAAGGCAGACAGGCAAAGAGAAAAGGAAAAAAGAAGGGAATCCAATGAAGCAAAAGATTATAAAATAAGTAACCCAAATGAAAAATTTGAGTATAAAAGTATTAAATCTAAAGAAGTGGAATTATTAAAAACGCTACCACCGAATTTAATGCCGTTTTATAGAAAAAAAGTTAATGATTATTTTTACTATTTTGATAATTAAATATGACTAAGAGAAAGCAAGAATTAGAATTTTCATCTGATATTAAAAATTTATATAAAGTCGAAAAATTCATAGAAGAAATTAGTGACCTTTATCATATAAACAATACTTACTTTGGGAATTTGATGATAGCTATTACTGAGGCTGTAACAAATGCAATTGTACACGGTAATGCAAGCGACAGCAGTAAAAATGTAAAGTTAGAGTTTACTTCTGATAAACAGGGATTGGCTTTTAAGATAATTGATGAAGGCAATGGATTTGACTTTAGGAACCTTCCCAGTCCGCTTAATGGTTTAAATGAAGAAAAAAATGAAGTCGGGAGAGGGATCTTTTTGATTAAATCCCTTACGGATGAACTTAATTTTAATGAAAGTGGAAACGAAATAGAACTGATTTTTAAGATTTCATCAATTAATCATGAAACGTCTCTTGATAGAATTGATAAGTTGAAGCAATATAATAAAGCAGTTGACAAAAAGAAGAAAAACATAGTTGAGTAGGAAGATACTTAATATAAAATGATAAAAACATGCCTCAAAAGGCGATTATTTTCTTTTTAAAAAATGTAAATTATAACATAAGAGAAAAGAATAAGATCAGAATATGGCTTGAGAGGGCTATAAAAATTGAAAATAAAAAACTTACAGAGATAAACTACATACTCTGTAATGATACCTTCCTGTTAAATTTGAACAAAAAATTCCTTAAGCACAATACACTTACAGATGTGATAAGCTTTGATATGGCAGAGACCGATAATAGTATTAATGGTGAAATATATATTAGCATTAATAGGGTTAAAGCAAATGCCTCAAAATATAAAGTGAAAATTCAGGATGAATTGCACAGAGTTATGATACATGGCCTACTTCACCTTGTTGGCTATAATGATTTCACTGTTGAAGAGAAAGAGATAATGAGGAAAAGGGAAGATTATTATCTATCTTTGCGATAAAGTATGTAAGTGTTTAATTGTTTCACGTGGAACCTTATTTATGTTTGAAGAATATGATATTATAGTTGCTGGTGCCGGACATGCCGGAAGTGAGGCAGCAGCTGCAGCGGCTAATATGGGCTCAAGGGTATTGTTGATTACAATGAATATGGCTAATATTGCTAATATGTCGTGTAATCGTGCAATGGGAGGAATTGCAAAAGGACAAATAATAAGGGAAATAGATGCTCTGGGAGGTTATTCAGGGATAATAACAGACCGGACTATGATACAGTTCAGAATGTTGAATAAATCCAAAGGACCGGCTATGTGGAGCCCGAGAGCGCAAAATGACCGAATGAGGTTTTCAGAAGAATGGAGGCTTGAGCTTGAGAAAATAAAAAACCTCGATTTTTGGCAGGATATGGTAACGGAAGTAATGATAAACAAAGGAAAAGTTACCGGCATCAAAACTGCAATGGGGCTGGAAATAAAATCAAAAGCTGTAATATTAACTAATGGTACGTTTTTGAACGGGATCATTCATATTGGTGAAAAAGCTTTTTCCGGTGGCAGAATTGGAGAGTCTTCTTCTGATAGGCTTACAGACAGCCTCTTGAAGTGTGGATTTGAATCAGATAGAATGAAAACCGGAACCCCTGTTAGGGTTGATGGCCGTACAATTAACTTTGATGCACTGGAGGAGCAAAAAGGTGATGAAAACCCCGGAAAATTTTCTTATACGGATACTCCAAAACTAAAAAATCAAAGAAGCTGTTATCTTGCATATACTAATGATGAAGTGCATGATGTTTTGAGAACAGGCGTCAGTAAATCCCCGTTATTTGTTGTGAGGATCAAGGGAATTGGGCCAAGATACTGCCCATCAATTGAGGATAAAATTGAAAAATTCTCAGATAAAAATAAACACCAGTTATTTGTTGAACCTGAAGGCTGGAATACTATTGAATATTATTTGAATGGATTCGCATCTTCATTGCCTGATTATATTCAACTCGAAGCAATAAGGAAAATACCTGGACTGGAAACAGCCAAAATATTCAGGCCTGGTTATGCTATAGAGTATGATTATTTTCCCCCTGTGCAATTAAAATATACTTTGGAGACAAAACTTGTGGAGAATCTGTATTTTGCCGGACAGATCAATGGAACTACCGGCTATGAGGAAGCAGGTGCCCAGGGATTGATAGCCGGAATAAATGCAGACCTTAAATTAAAAAATGAAAAAGAATTTATTCTTAAAAGATCAGAGGCCTATATAGGGGTTTTGATTGATGATCTTATAACAAAGGGTGTTGATGAACCGTATCGTATGTTCACCTCAAGGGCTGAATATCGTATACTCTTACGACAAGATAATGCAGATCTGAGATTAACTGCCAGAAGTCATGAAATTGGACTTGCCTCAGATGAAAGGGTGAAAAAAGTCAAAGAAAAATCAGAAGAGATAGAAGAAATACTCAAATGCATTAAGAAAACAAGCGTACATCCCGATGAAATAAATCCTCTGCTTGAGAGTAGGAATACTAATATAATATCTCAAAAAACAAAAGTTTCTAATATATTATTGAGACCCCAGGTTTCTCTGGATGATATACTGGATAATATCAGCTGCTGCTCTGAATTTGTTAATAAAATGGACGGTGATTTGTCTGAAAGCCTTGAAGAAGCCGAAATACTAATAAAATATGAAGGTTATATCAATAAAGAACAGGAAATAGCTAACAAACTCACAAAATTTGAAAACATTGAATTGCATCAAGATTTTGATTATCAGAAGTTAAAATCAATTTCCTATGAGGCAAGAGAAAAATTGTGTAAAATTAAACCAAAGACAATAGGGCAGGCATCCAGAATTAGCGGAGTTTCTCCTTCTGACATTTCTGTTTTGATTGTATATTTGGGAAGATAATTTATTGTTTCACGTGGAACATTGAAGAGATGGAAGAAATTAAGAAATGTATAATTTGTGAAAATCAAAGTTTTACAGTTTTTCTGAATTGTAAAGATCACTTTCTAACAGAAGAGTCCTTTTCTGTGTTGGAATGCGGAAAATGTGGTTTTAGGATTACAAGCCCCAGACCTCTAGAGAAAAATCTTGGAGAATATTATAAGTCTGAAGAGTATATTTCACATTCGAATACTAATAAAGGATTATTTAATTCCATGTATCAATTCATTCGGAAATTAACTTTGAATAGAAAATATAAACTAATTTCAAACTATTGTAATAAAGGGAAAATCCTGGATATTGGTTGTGCAACAGGTGAGTTTCTAAATGTTTTCAAAAAGAATAATTGGTCAGTTTTTGGTATAGAACCAAACGAAGAAGCCCGTAACTACGCACTAAACAATTATAATATCAGTGTTGGAAAAGAGGAAGATCTCAATAATCTTAGTCCTAAATCATTTGATGTTATTACAATGTGGCATGTGCTGGAACATGTTGCTCATCTCAATAAAAGAATAACTGAGTTAAAGGAAATATTAAAGAAAGATGGTGTGTTAATCGTGGCTGTTCCCAATAGCAATTCACTGGATGCAAAAATATATAAGGAATATTGGGCAGCATATGATGTGCCCAGACACCTATATCATTTTACTCAAAAATCAATAAGTGAATTATTCAATAAACATGATTTTGAATTGCTGGCGATAAAACCAATGAAATTTGATTCATATTATGTTTGCATGCTAAGCGAAAAATATAGATCAGGAAGTAAAAAATATTTAAAAGCTGCATGGAATGGATTTAGATCAAATTTTTATGCCGGGATGAATAATAATGAATATTCAAGCTTGATTTATATATTTAAGAATGCAGATATTTAATTTTAGGCTTCTCCTTGCATTTTTGCCTATGTGTAGTATGAGAAGTCGGAGAAAGAAAAAATGTGGCTTAGAAGTCTTTATTTTAAATGCCGCTTAATAGTTTGATAATCAGTGGGATAAATAAAATATCATAGAAAAATGAATCTTACTTCGATTTTTAGAAATAAAATCCTGACTCCTCTTATTCTTAGCATTTTGTCAATTTTGATTGCTTTTATTCTAAATATTTATTTTAGTGAAGAGCAAAAAATCGCAAAACTGATTTCACATTTTCAAAATGAAATTTATCAGCAAGAGGAAAAATTGAATAATGCCCTTGAAAAAATTTCCATAGAATTAAAAAATGACACGAATTATGAAATTTTAAATTCTATCCGTGCTGATGGATTTTGTGAAAATAATGGGATGCTATTTTTAATTTATGAAAACGATTCTCTGAAATATTGGTCTGATAATTCTGTACCCGTTCCTGATATTTATTCATTGGAATTATTTGATGTTGAATTTAATCATTATGAAAATGGCTACTTTCTTATCAAACAACTTGAAAAAGGGAATAAGCGTATTATAGGGCTAAATTTGGTAAAAAGTGATTATAAATATCAAAATGAATATCTCAAAAACAATTTTAGGGATAATTTTAAATTAACATCAAATTTTGAGATAAAAAGATCTGAAGGCGAATACAACATTTATTCTTCATTAGGAGAGTTTTTATTTTCTATTCAAAAGACCACTGCAGCAAAGATCAGCGATCAAAAAATATTTGTTTTATTTTTACTGTATTTGTTGGGCTTTTTGTTTTTTATCTCTTTTTTGTATCAGGCACACAAGTCAGCCACACAAAGTTTTAAGAAAAACTCGATTTTTTTGATAACATTTATGGTTGATCTTATCATAGTTCGAATTATAATTATATATTTTAAAATTCCGGATATTCTTTTCGAATCTGACCTTTTTAGTCCAACCTATTATGCTGCCTCAAAATTCCTACCATCTCTAGGGCACCTGTTAATTGATACTATACTATTATTAACAATATCTTTTGTTTTTAGTACTAAAGTAATGCTTAAAAAAGGAGTAAATATCAATAATATTGCGGTGAAAAACTTTGCTGTAACAGCACTTTTACTTCTGGTATTAATATTATTTATGGGTTTAATATTTATGTTCAGAGGAATAATAATAAACTCAAGCATTTCACTCGATCTGAACCATATACTGGACCTATCGTCATTTAGTGTGTTTAGTTACTTTATTATCGTTTCACTGGTACTATCCTTTTTTCTGCTTGCGACAAAATTATTGTATATAGTTTATCTAATCAGTTCTTCCTTAAAGAAGCTAAGATTAACACTATTATTTTCTGTAATTCTTATTTGCATATTACAATATCTTTCAGGGAAGGATCAACTGATCAATACATTTGTATTAGCGGCCTTTGTGATTTCGTACGGGATATTTCTAAATAGAAAAAAAGAACTTATAAGCTTTACAACAGTTGTATTTTATCTGTTTCTTTTTGCTTTCTTTTCAACTAATATTTTACATAAAAATTTAAATATAAAAGAGTTAGAAAACAGAAAGTTGCTGGCGATTAAATTATCTGCTGAGCGAGATCCTGTAGCAGAGTATCTTTTTAAAGATATTGAAGCAGGAATTTATGATGATGAATTACTGTCAAACTATATTATTGATGCGGCCTTTAATGAGCAAAGTGAAATTCAGGCGATTAAATATTTACAGAAAAACTATTTTAATGATTACTGGTCAAAATACGATCTTCAAATAACAATATGCAGTAAGGAAGAATTGCTCGATATTGAATTCGATAATATAATAATAAACTGTAATGAGTATTTCGAAAAAAAGACTACGGATATGGGCATTCCAACGAATAACCCAAATCTTTTTTATATGGATTATGGCTATGGAGATCACAGCTATATTGGGATATTAGAGTTTAAAAGATCTTCAGAAACATCTGATACCGTTGTAAACGCATATATTGAAACAGTAACGAAAATTGTACCTAAAGGACTGGGTTATCCGGACTTATTAATTGACAGAGAAATAAATGTTAAAAATGATGCTTCATTGTATTCCTATGCCGTTTACAAAAAAAATGAACTTATTAAGCATGTAGGTAAATTTTACTACAGTATTAATGATAAGAATTATAAGAAAATAAGCTCCCAATTTACTTTCTTTGATAAAGATAATTACAATCATTTGTTTTATAAACCTGATCAGGAAACAAGTATTATTATCAGCAAGCCTAACTCTTCCTTTTTAGATATTATAGCTCCCTTTTCATATCTCTTTATTTTCTTTGGGATTTATGTACTTCTATTTCTTATCATCATAAACTTTCCTTTCAGAAATAAAAAGATTGAGCTGAATTTTAGAAACCAACTCCAGTTTTCAATTGTGTCAATTATTCTTGTCTCATTTTTACTGATTGGAATTACTTCACTTACCTTTATCAAAAGCTTAAATAATAATAAAAACTATGATATTTTGAGTGAAAAGGCTCATTCGGTTTTAATCGAATTGGAACACAAACTGTCAGGAGAAGACCATCTTTCACCAGAGCTACATGACTACTTAGCGTTGTTGTTGGTTAAGTTTTCAAATGTATTTTTCTCGGATATAAATTTGTATGATCTTAATGGGAAATTACTTGCTTCGTCCAGACCACAAATATTTGAAGAGGGCTTAATCTCTGATAAGATGAATGCTTATGCATATCAGGCGATGGCAAATAAAAATATGTCAAGGTTTATTCAAAAAGAGAAAATTTGTAAGTACGAGTATCTATCAGCCTATGTTCCTTTCAGGAATGATCAGAATAAATTAATAGCTTATTTAAATTTACCCTATTTTGCAAAACAGGATGAACTCAGGAAAGAAATATCAACCTTTCTTGTTGCATTTATCAACATTTACGTCATTCTTATCGCGATATCTATTTTTATCGCTTTACTGGTTTCAAATTATATATCCAGACCCTTAAAGCTTATAAAGGATAAGATCAGCCACCTGCAATTTGGAAAATCAAATGAAAAAATTAACTGGGAAAGAAAGGATGAAATCGGGAATCTCATCACCGAATATAACAGAATGATAGATGAATTATCGAATAGCGCAAGCTTATTGGCAAAGTCAGAAAGAGAAAGCGCATGGAGGGAAATGGCTAAACAAGTTGCACATGAAATTAAGAATCCTCTCACTCCTATGAAATTAAACGTGCAACATCTTCGTAAGGCATGGGAAGAAAAAGCCCCCGACTGGGATGACCGCCTGAACAAATTTTCCAATACTCTCATTGAACAAATTGAATCTCTTTCTTCTATTGCATCAGAATTTTCGGATTTTGCAAATATGCCGAAAGCAAAAGCTGAAAAAATTGAACTTTCAGAAATAATTAAAAACTCTATTGAACTACACAAAAACTACGAAAATATTCAATTAGAATGCTTGACACACAGCGGTGATCCTTTTTATGTTCTGGCAGATAAAAAGCAAATTCTCCGGGTATTTAACAACCTCATTAAGAATTCTATTCAGGCGATTGGCCATAATAACAAAGGATGGATAAAAATCATGGTTGAGAGCTTGCACGAAGAATATAAAATCAGTGTAAGTGATAATGGCTCCGGCATTTCTAAAGACCAGGGAGATAAAATATTTATTCCAAGCTTTACTACTAAATCAAGTGGAATGGGCCTAGGGTTATCTATGGTTAAAAGTATTGTTTTAAGTGCAGGTGGAAATATTACATACACCTCAGAAGAGGGCAAGGGAACAACTTTTTTTATTGAATTACCGAAGTATACTGGAAATAAGTAAGGTTATCTGGCTTGGTTAATTGGTTAAGTAAGTTAAGTGGTTGAGTAGGGAAGAAAGTCGGCAGGAGGCAGTCATGGCTAGCACTCGTTTGTAACGAGTGCCCGGGAAAAATGTTTTGTCAAAAACAAATTAATTAACTTTGCGTTTACCATATTTAAAACAATAAGTTGAATCCACTTAAGAAACTTGCCGGGCAAACTGCCATATACGGAATGGGAACTATCATTCCGCGATTACTTAATTATTTATTGCTGACACCTTTTTATACCCGTATTTTTGTTCAGGGTGAATATGGTACTGTTACAGAACTCTATGCTTATGCTGCATTCCTAATGGTGCTGCTTACCTATGGAATGGAAACTGCTTTTTTTCGCTATGCTGAATCTGAAAAATCTCCCAAAAATGTATACAGCACATCTCTGATATCCTTATTTATTACCTCTTTTATCTTTATTTTCTTTGTTAGCTTTTATTCCCAGCCTATTGCTGATCTCATAAGATATTCCTCAAATCAGGAGTATATTATCTATTTTGCTTTTATAATAGGCCTTGATGCATTTTCAGCTATTCCATTTGCAAAGCTAAGACAAGAGAATAAGGCCTTAAGATTTACAATAATCAAAATAATAAATATCTGTGTAAATATTGGATTCAACCTCTTCTTCCTGGTATTATGCCCATATATAGCATCTAAAAATCCCGATAGTGTCATCTTAACATTTTATTCTGCAGATGTAGGAGTTGGTTATGCCTTTATTTCAAACTTGATTGCCAGCATAGTTACATTAATACTGTTATTCCCTGATATCATCAGGATAAAATTCAATTTTGATACTTCTTTATTAAAACGGATGTTAAAATACTCTTATCCCTTACTTATTATTGGCCTTGCAGGTATGATAAATGAAGTTTCTGATAAGATATTATTGAAGTATTTATTGCCTGATTCTGTCGATGCAATGGCACAGGTAGGAATATACGGTGCTAATTATAAGCTGGCCATAATAATGACCCTTTTTATCCAGATGTTTCGTTATGCCGCAGAACCATTTTTCTTTGCTGAAGCAAAAAAGAAGGATGCAAAAAAGGTATATTCTGATCTCATGAAATTTTTTGTGATCTTCTGCCTGGTAATTTTCCTTGTCGTAATGATGTATATCGATGTTGTCAAATACTTTATCGGTCCGGATTTTCGCTCAGGGCTGAGGATTGTCCCAATAGTTCTTATGGCAAACCTTTTCCTGGGAGTCTTTTACAATTTATCGATCTGGTATAAGCTAAACAACCTTACTCTATATGGCGCATTTATTGCCATTATTGGTGCTTTTATTACTATTGTATTAAATGTGATCCTTATTCCTGAAGTTGGATATTATGGCTCTGCCTGGGCTCATTTTTTCTGTTATTTTTCAATGATGATGATTTCATATTTCTGGGGAAGGAGAGTATTTCCTGTTAATTATGATATCAGGCGAATATTAATTTATACTGCAATAGCATTATTATTATTTTCAATTAGTAAGGTTTTTGTAATTCAGATAGAATCACTTAAACTTGCTGTTAATACTATCTATATAATTTTATTTTTATTTATAGTTTACACGATTGAAAAACCCGGATTTGCACGATCATTTAAGTAAATAGGAACAGATGATTGCTATTTTAGTTATTTTTGTCGCTGTTAATTTTTAAAATTTTAGTGAGGCTTTGTCCCTTCGTGTCTTAGTGGCAGTATTAGATATATATTCTTGCCACTAAGTATCAAAGAAAAAATGCCACTGATTTCTCAGATTATCACAGAAAGAAAACAGTTTTAATTAGCGCATTTGTGGCAAAAAAAGGGAAATATGCTTTATATAATTGAGAATTGACAAAGATAAGTTGCTAATAAAGTTATAACAATCAGT
>JAIOTT010000064.1 GCA_021106655.1 Bacteroidales bacterium | reverse complement strand
TTGGTTTCTCCATCCTCGGTAATTTCAAATTCAAATTCTCCTGTCTCAGCATTCTTTGCAATAGTACCTAAAGGAACTTCAAGATACAAATCGCTGCCGAACGCTCCGGTCTTTAATGACTCACCACCATCCTCACCGTTTCCGGCCTTAACATGTTTGGTATATTTAAGGTGAAGCAATGTCCACAATTGCTGATTTCCCTTCAGGTAAATATTGCCTCCCCTACCTCCATCACCCCCATCAGGGCCTCCTCTTGGATTATTCCTTGAGCGATGAAAGTGAGCAGATCCTTTCCCACCTTTACCTGAACGACAGTTGATCTTAACGTAATCGACGAAGTTTGAATTTCCCATTCTGTATATAAAACGTTAAGTAGTTAATTTGTTGAGTAGTTTAGTAGGGAAAATAATTTGAAATTGAATTTGTTTTCCTTCTCAACTACTCACCTACTATACCACTTAACTAACAATAAATTAAATAACCTTATCTATCTCATAAGTGATCTTACCAAAGATTTCTTCTACAGTGCCTATACCTTGAATAGCCTTATATATTCCTCTTCCCTTATAATACCTGATGAGTGGCTCAGTTGTATCATGGTAGACCTTAAGTCTTTTTTGGACAATTTCTGTAGTATCATCAGTACGATCCATCTCAACATTTCTGTTCATCAGCCTGTGTGCTAATTCTTCTTCATCAACTTCAAGTGATAGTACAATAGATATCTCTGTACTTCTTGCGTTTAATATTTTCTTAAGTTCCTCAGCCTGAAATCTAGTACGAGGAAATCCATCAAAGACAATCCCGTGATGATTTGTACATTTATCAAGAGTGGATTCAAGTACTTTCAAAACAAGTTCATCAGGAACCAGCTTTCCATCATCAATTATGCCTTTAACCTCCATCCCAAGACTGGTCTTGTTTTTTATCTCATTCCTGAAGATATCTCCCGTTGAAATATGATGAAAACCATATTTGCTAACAATATTATCTGATTGTGTTCCTTTCCCCGATCCCGGAGGTCCAAAAATAATAAGATTTATCATGTTCAAACAAATTAATTATTCAATAATTTTATATATATCTTTTAGATTCCTTCCATGGCCATTATAATCAAGGCCGTATCCAACTATAAAGTCATTGGGAATTTTCATCCCGACATAATCAATATTATATTTCTTAATAAAAGCATCCGGTTTAAATAATAGAGTTGCGATCCTTATCTCTTTAACTTCTTTTTCTTTAAGTTGCTTTATCATGCTTTCCATTGTAATACCAGTATCAACAATATCTTCCACAATAATAATAGTCCTGCCTTTAATATCCTCACTAAGTCCTAATAATTCTTTTACTATTGAGCTTGTTTGAGTACCAGTATATGAAGCTAATTTCACAAAAGATATCTCACAATCAAGATCAATTTTTTTAAAGAGATCGGCAGCGAACATAAAGGCACCATTTAGTATTACAAGAAAAAGAGGTGTCTGCCCCTTTAAGTCATTGTTAATTTCATTGGCAACTTTTGTAATTGCTGTGTCAATTTCCTCAAAACTAATAAAAAGTGAAAATTCTTTATCCCTTACCTTAATAATATTTTTCATAGAAGATCGAATTTATTTCAATTGCCAGGTTTGATGATTTTTTCACAAAGATAAGACATATTAGATATTAGACAATAGATTATGAGATTATGAGATTATGAGACAATAGATTATCTTTGCAAAAAAAAAATATGAAAGCAATAGTAAGTATAATAATGGGAAGCACCTCTGATTTGCCTGTTATGGAAGGAGCTGCAAAGATATTAGATAAGATGCAGATACCATTTGAATTAAATGCCTTGTCTGCACATCGAACACCTGAAAAGGTTGAAATATTTGCAAAAGGAGCGTATGAAAGAGGAATACGGGTAATCATTGCCGGTGCAGGTATGGCAGCTCATCTCCCAGGAGTGATTGCGGCTATGACACCCATTCCGGTAATTGGGGTTCCTGTAAAAGCCAGTCTTGAAGGCATTGATGCCGCTTTGTCAATGTTGCAGATGCCTCCAGGTATTCCGGTTGCAACTGTTGCAATAAACGGAGCTCAAAATGCAGGAATACTTGCCTGCCAGATCCTTGCTACAGGAGATAAACAATTAATGAAAAAAGTGGTTGACTTTAAAGAAAATCTGAAAAACAAGATAGTTAAAGCTAATGAAGATCTTTCGAAAGTAAAGTTTGATTACAAGGTCTGACACACTGTGATTTAAAGTTTTCTGATGATCATCAAGCCATCTCGAAAAGGGAGCAGCAGATTTTCAACCCTTGCATCCTGATGGATATAATCATTAAATGCTGTAATTCCCAAAGTTTCTTTGTCAGCTGAATTTGTATCAGATAAAACTTTGCCACCCCATAAAGCATTGTCTGCAATAATATAGCCACCTTTCCTAAGCTTATCAAAGACGAGCTTATAATAGTTTAAATAATTCTCTTTATCAGCATCAATAAAAATCAGGTCGAATGTCGCATCTATTGTAGGTATTACATCGAGTGCGTCGCCTATATATAATTTTACTTTATCCCTAATTCCAGCTTTCCCAAGATAATTAAGGATCATATCTTCATGTTCAGGCATCTTTTCAATAGTGTGGAGCACTCCCTCTTTAGACAGACCCTTACTGAGACAAATTGCAGAATAGCCTGTGTATGTGCCAATTTCGAGTATATTAATTGGCTGGATCATTGTGCTTAACATCTCTAGAAGTTTACCCTGTGTATGTCCGGCAAGCATACGAGGAAAAAGCACTTTCAAGTGTGTTTCCCTGTTTAGATCACGCAAAACAGGTGTTTCAGCAGAAGTGTGATTTTTAGCATATTCTGCAAATTCAGCTTTTATCATATGAAATTGAATTATTTTTACTTACTTAGCTTTATAAACCAAGGTGCTCAGTTTTTCCGGAGCAAAGATTTCGTTTGCAATCTCCTGAAGGTCTTCAGCTGTTACTGCCTCAATACTGGTGTATATTTCATCAAGACTTTCAGCTTTATCCTTTAATAAGAAGCTCCTGCCGATATGAAACATTTTACTAAGGTTAGCTTCATTTGCAATTGCCAATTGCCCCATTAATTGTTGCTTTGCTCTTTTCAACTGAAGAATTCCAAGGCTGGTATTTCTAAGCTTATTCAGTTCTTTATGTATCAGGTCTACAGAACGTTCGAGGTAACCATTTTCAGTTCCTATATAAATTGAAAATATTCCTGTATCGGAATAAGGAGAATAATTTGATTCGAGGTTATAGGCATACCCATATTTTTCACGTATTCCAAGATTTAGCCTTGAGTTTAATCCGGGGCCTCCCAGAACATTGTTAAGCAGGGCAAAAGAAGTGCTTTTTTCATCCAGTATGCTGTAAGCAACATTTCCAATCAAACAATGATTTTGAAAGGTTTTCTTACGTATTTGCCTCTGAGTTGCTCTGTATTCAGTAAATTTTTCCCTTTTTGCTTCCCGAAGATTAGGTGCTATGTCTGAAAAGTATTTTTCAACAAGACGAAGCAACTTCTTAAAATTAATTTTACCCACTGAACAAATAACCATCTGGTCGGTATGATAATTGTTACCCATAAATTTCAGTACATCTCTCTTACTAAACTTCCTGATATTTTTCGGGCTACCTAAAATATTTTTGCCGATAGGATGTCCGGCAAAGACCTGTTCTTCAAAATCATCAAAAATTTCTTCAGAAGGCGAATCTTTATAAGAATTTATTTCATCATAAATTACATCTTTCTCTTTCTCCAACTCCTTTTCCGGAAAGGTAGAGTTGAATGTAATATCTTTGATCAATTCAAGTGTCCTGTCATAATAACTGTTCAGGAAAGATGCATAAATACAGGTCTCTTCTTTAGTAGTGAAGGCATTAAGGTCAGCTCCAACATTTTCGAGACGGCTTAACACATGATAGACTTTTCTATGTGTAGTACCCTTAAAAATAACATGCTCAATAAAGTGAGCCATGCCATATTCATTATCTGCTTCATCTCTTGACCCGGTATTGATAATGATGCCAGCATGGGAGACGTGATTATCTGCCGGCCGGTGAATTAACCGGATGCCGTTTGGTAATGTATGATAAAAAAAATCCATTCTTTATATAAATTTCAAATTACGGATTACGAATTACGAATTTCTAAATTTAAGATTGATTCGTAATTATTCTTTAATAGGGTATTTGTCGTCAAGGTATATCCAGAAAAGCGGCACATATCCTCTGAAGTCACCGTTTTCATTATAATTTTCCATCAGAGGTGCTATTCCAACGATTTTTTTCTCAACATCAAATTTTTCCTCATCAATATACCATTCTTCCAAAAATCTCACTTTAGTAATATCATCTGAATCAAGTTTATTCACCATTATTGTATCATACCAGTCATACGGTGAATATTCCCGTTGCAGAGTAACAGAATCTGTTTTATTAAAAGCAGCATCAATCTGTTCGGCAGTAAGTGGTGTATTGAAGAAATAATGATACAATCTATAATCCCCTGAATTTGCTGCATCCAGTATCCTTTTAACAAACTTAGCCCTGTTTCTTCCTTCAATATTCTGTACCCACCATGCTTGCTCCTGGTCAGGGCTCTT
>JAIOTT010000314.1 GCA_021106655.1 Bacteroidales bacterium | reverse complement strand
TGATGAGGCAAGTTTTCATAAGGAATAGAGTGATCTTTTTCACTAACAGCAGAAGTTGCATGTAAAGTGTTATTTAACGAAATTATTAATACTATAAAGATTAATAATAGTTTCATTTCATTTTGGTATTAATTTAACTAAATTTTTTTTATATTTTGGCAAGTCTCTATTTTATTTCTTATCAATGAATAGACTACCATGCAGATCGAACACACCGGAAGCCATATCCTGGGTCTCGGTAGTTTGCTGTATAAGAACTATCATCGCGATCACTAACTCTAATATCATCCAAAATATTATTGCTACACCAAGTGCCACCTCTAAATCCTGAACCATTTGCTCCAGTCACTTCGCCAGAAACAGTTCCTGGCCAATCTAATACATTGGCATTTCCTGCTAAACTTAAATACCCATCACCGTGCAATCCTGTAAATGATCTTCCTTCATAATTTCCTAAGCTTACAACTCGTTCATCAAGGTTTCCGCTCATTTCCATAATTCCATATATAGTTGACCCTGTTTCAATTCTCGTTTTATTAACTGCACTAGCTGCAAAAATTCCACAACGTAATGGACCTCCGTATAAAAAGCTTGTTTCTGGATAATTGACATTTCCAGTATTTGTACAAGGGTTGGAAACCAATTCTGAGGTTGATCCTGTATTTGATAGAGTATAATCTGTACCACAAATATTATTATTTCCCCACGCATATTCCCCAGCGACAGGATAAATTTGACCTCTGCATGCTTTCTCATATTCAAGTTCTGTCATTGGTCTCAAACCAGCCCAATCGGAATAAGCACAGCCATCCATCCAATCAAGATAATTGCATGCTAGTTCCGGAGAATCTGCAATATATTTCGAAAGAGTGGGAGAATATTTGATAGTATTACGATGATTACCATAATTGTTTGGGAAACGTGATGTAGCTTGACTGGGATTAATGAAGTTTAGAAAATCAGCATATTGCCCTTGTGAAATTTCATATTTCATTGAGTAAAACGATTGATATCCTGTTGGATAATATTGATTATCTACCGTTACATTCCCATCCTTATCTATTCCATTGTCACCATCAATTAAAATACCTGTATTAATAATATAGTTATCATCACCTGGAGCTGGATAAGTTGACTCACTTTTTACAATTGTAGCGATATCAGAAATAAGAACAGGTTCTTGATTATTCTCTTGCCTAAAATGACCTAAACAAAATGGAGGCTCTGGATTAGTTGGCGTTGGATTATAGACTGTTCCATCACCTAAATAATAACAACCTTGCGGAACATACACCATTTCAATTGCGAATACATTAATCACAATACCCACAGTTGAGACAATTGCATTTGCAGATATATTCCAACTAAGAGATATGTTCTGGAAATTATTATTTCCACTCCAATTCGATGTCATACTACTATATACAAATACACCCGTCCCATCAGTTACAGTGCTAATTTCACAATCTGATGGACAGGTATTTCCATTTGAATTGATAATTACATGCCCCCATTCATTATTGGAAGTCAAGTATTTTACGAAAACCCATGCCGCATCCCTATTAACTCCACCTCGCCAGGAGTTGTCCCAGCTAAGGTTGAAATGAATTGTGGTTCCTGTCACATTAACATCAGAAATAATAATGTTGTTGGAATAGCTAACCATGTATACCAAACACAAGATAAATGAAACTGCTAGATTTTTCATTTGGATAAATTTTTTAATTAATGACTAAATTCAGATAGTTAAACCTTTAAATTAGATATTTTTATTATACAATATTACTATACTAAATATGGTAAAATTATTCCAATGAGCGATCGGTACACTTTGTTTATTAAACGGTATATTTTGACAGATTAACGGGAATGTAATCAATGATTTGAAGGATTGTTGTCAGGAATTTAACTTTCCGCAAAGCATACAGACTGGTGACTCTTATGTAACTTCTTTTAATCGCTCCGCAGCCGCTGGGACGTTTTGAATACTCGAACAAACGAGCATTCGAATTGTGAAATAATTATGAATTAAGGGTTATGAGTGATAAGTTCAACTCGTAACCTGAAACAATTTTCCCATTTTTAAATTTTCAAATTATCTCATTTTCAAATTAACAAACTGCTACTGCTACTGCCGACTATAACTCAAAGGCACCACCAGTACCACCCGTGTCCCTGGATTGGGGCTACCGGGAGACTTTTCGTAATAATCGATGGAGGTACTGATACCAAGCTTTTTCCCGAGTATTTCCAGACGTTTCAGTGTCATCTCCGCTCCCAGGTTTAAATGTTGCTGGCTTTTTGATGTATGGATTGTGTTCATAATTCCAACACCATTATCTTCAACTGTAATTCTTACAGCATCTTGTTCATGAACGCTGAATGAGATATCTATCATTCCTTTGTTGTCGATAGCTGAGATCCCATGCCAGATTGAATTCTCGACTAAGGGCTGTATCACCATGGATGGAATCATTGCATCCTCTTCTTCAACATCTTCATCCACTTTGATAGTATATTCGAATTTATCTTCTAATCTTAACTTTTCCAGGTCGAGGTAATTCTTCAGTCGGTCAACCTCCTCTTCCATGCTGATGTATGCAGAATTAATAGCATTGAGGTTTTGCCTTATCAGTCGTGCAAACTGAGAAAGGTAGAGTCCGGCATCACCTGACCTGTTTTTAAGTAAATAGTTTTGAATAGATCCGAGGGCATTAAAAATAAAGTGGGGGTTCATCATGGCTTGCAGCGCCTTTTGCTCCAGCAATATCAACTGGTGGTCAAGTTCCTTGCGCTTTATCTGAATGTTTTTCCTGTGTATAATGAAATAAGAAAGTAAGGCACCAAACAATATTACAAGGAAAATAAAAAAAAGAGGATGCTGCCAAAAAGTTGGGTGGATGCTGATCCTGCATTCAATTGCCTCGCTCCATGGTGAGGTTGGTTTACGAACCCTGAGCTGCAAATTGTACTTACCTGGTACGAGATTTTCAAAAGCAACATTATTCACGGTTCCACTTTTCCAGAGGGTATCATTACCTTCAAGCCTGTAGGAATAAATCACAGGTGAAGAAGAGTAATTAATGTGGCCAAAGATAAACCTGAGACTGTTTTTGCCCCTTATACTTATTTCGGGAAGCAAGTGGCTGCTTTCTTTCTCATTTACCAGAATTGATCTGAAATAGGGGATGGGTGCTGTAGTGCTTATATTTTGGATCAATGCCTCTGGAATAACTGTCAATCCATCATTTGTGGCCACAAAGAGTGAATCATTATCTACTACAATATCGTGAATGTTGGGAAAGTCGAGGTCAATGAGCTGAAGATGTACGGGTTTATTCTCTAAAACATCCAGGGGATTGTTGCATTTGTATATGTATTTACTTGTGGATAAATACAAACTTGGCTCATGGTACCAAAGATTGATTATTCGTTCATCCAGCGGATAATCAAAGGCACCACTCAGATTATACCTAATATTGTTGCTGACCAGATACAGGGCTTCCTCCACCACATAAAACAAGTCACAGCTATCATTAAGGATATTATGACTATACAATATTTTATCAGTAAGCCCTTCAAAATTCTTATAGGCTATTTTTTCACCTTTCCATACATAAAATTTCCCTCCGCTATTAATGATCATATTGTTTTTTGCGTCGTAAAATATTAGACAGTATTCACCCAGGTTAATGCTGTCGGTTAATTCAAATTGTCTTTCAAAGGAATACGTTTTTATAATGCCCTTGCCGGACATCAATTTCATTTCATCCTTAGTATTGTTAACAAGGCATTGACTGATCCTTAAATCAAAAAGTTGATTTGAATAACGAATTTTATTTGTATTTGGTTCAGTTATAAGTCCTTGCAATGCTGTAATATATCTGCGATCATAGCCGACCAGCAGGCTATTGTTTCGAAACGCTTTTACCCAGTAAAATGAGGTTTCCGACAATTGAAAGTCAAGCTTGTAAAATTTATTTTCCTTTAACAAGTGAATAGTTTGTTCATTGACACACCAAACACCACCACCCGGATTTGAATTCATAATATCGATGGCTTCATCCTGAAAGTTGCTGTTATTATATTGTTTATAGGAGAGAAAACATGGGTTTATCTTGTACACCCCTTTCTTCGCGCTTATCCAGATATTACCCTCATGGTCTTCCATCATCTCGGTCGCGCCCTTTATGTCGAAGTGGTAAACGATTTTTTTATCCTTAACGCAAAAAATACCCTCGTAAAGAAGGCATATCCATATCAACCCACTTGAGTCCTCAATAACTTCATGACCCAGACTGGATATCTCGATAGGACATGTTGTTGAATCAACACAGTTACCATTGTAATATTTTAAATAGTAATTTAGATTTGTTATCGGTTCAATGTGGCAAATAAATATGGTTTTGTTGTCTTTGGATACATATTTTGGATCATAGAATGAGTCAGCTATTTTTATTGGTTTTTCCGAAAGTTTCCAGGTTTGGAAAAGACCCTGTCTGGTGCCTATGAGAAATCCTTCTCCTATGGTTTTATCAAACTTCCATATTGGTCCGATCTCAGGATATGAATATTTTGTAATTCTGTTGGTATCTAATGCCCAGATCATTTCTCTGTTAGCAAAATACAAGACATTGTCTGTATCCTGAAAGCTGAAATAACCGCCATATATTGAATCTAAAAAGGGAGTGTTATTTTCATTATAGATCTTGTTTTCATATAGAAAGTTAAACTTTCCATGAGAACATTTAAACCAAATCCGGCCAAAAGAATCTTCTTTTATACTTACTACTGAATGCCCGGTTAATCCATCCTTAATTCCGTAATTTGTAAAAATGGAGCCATCATAACGAGCAATGCCCCTGGACGATGCAAACCAGATGAATTTTTTACTATCCTGGAATATATGGGAGACTGTATTGCCAGGCAATCCATCGGCCATAGTGTATAGCTTTACACAGGGATTCTGCGCTGCCAGAGGAATAGCAGTATGAAAACAGATCACGAAAAGAAGAATAAATCGATTCTTCATACTAATTTATAGATTTTGAAAAATGTGTTACAACATCTTTGAATTCATTAAGTTTTCGTCTTGATATTGTCAGCAAAGTTCCGTCTGTCAGCTCGGCAGAATTGCCCTGGTAACTGGAGAATGCTTTCAGGTAATTTAGATTGATGATAGTGGATTTATGTATCCTGAAAAATTCAGGATTAATAAGTATTTTCTCAAATTCAAAAAGGGATCGGCATGCAACAATTTTGTTCAAACCCGAAAAATGCAGTATGGTATAGTTGCTGTCAGCCTGGAGATACATTATTTCGTCAACATTTACCACCCTGAAGCCTGTTTGTTCAGGAACTGTGATCTTTTTAACCTTATTATTGCCTGATTGAATCTGCTGCTGTAAATTATCCAAAGATTCATGATAAATCTTCATAGCTTCGGTTTTGCTTTGCCTCAGCTCGTGATAATGAATTGCTTTTGCAACAGCTTCTTTAAGTTCATTTGAATTGATTGGCTTTAACAGATAGTCTATAGCACTTGCTTTTAATGCCTGCAATGCAAATTCCTGGTAGGCAGTGGTAAAAATAACACCATACTTTTCATTTGGAATGGAACGCAGAAAAGTAAAGCCATCTTCCCCGGGCATGGATATATCGAGGAAAATAAAATCAACCATACAGGATTTAAGAATATTGCGTGCTTCCTGGGCTGAACCAGCAGAACCACAAATAATGATTTCAGGGCAATTTTTTGCTAATAATAACTCCAGCGCTTCGCGCACTTTCGGTTCGTCGTCTACAACAATTGCATTGTATTGCATAGAGCGTTATTTGTTTTCGATAATATTTTATAAAAAATTTTATCATACCAAAGATAGTAATTTTACCGCAATGTGTGAGGTTTACATTAATTGTGGTTAAAAATATAATGATATAATAATTTCCTTATTAAAATATAAGAATAAAATTTTATTTGTTATTTGTACAAAGATAAGCTCACTAAATAAGTCCAAACGCCCCAATGGGTGAATGGTTATAATCAATGTTTGAACGGTTAGCTTCATTTAGTGAAGGGTAATTGATTAATAGGATTTCTTATTCATTCGTTTTTAATTCGCGCATTCGTGGCTAATAATTTACTATTTTTGTAAAGCATTAATAAAAAATGGAACACGGATTACACATATGATATTGATTTCCACTGATTAAATCAGTCCTGATCAGTCCAATCAGTTTGATCTGTGTTCTATTGATACTATATTATTCGACTTCTATCATGAAAAAGA
>JAIOTT010000515.1 GCA_021106655.1 Bacteroidales bacterium | reverse complement strand
CTACTTACCTGGAATGCAACAATGCCAAAAACACCATATGGTGTAAAACGAATGATGAACATAGTTAGTTTCATCATAACATAAAAAGTGGAATTGAAAAAATCAGTAAGAAAAGTCCGGTGTTTAGTGTTGGTTTTAGTTATAAAAAATCCAAAAATTATTGAAAAAAAGATAATCGAAAGCATATTGCCTTCAACAAATGCTGTAAAAATATTAGTGGGGATAATGTTTAATAAAGTGCTGCCAAATGATTCTCTGGCGATTAAAAGACCTTCGACATTTTCAGAAAAACCAAGATCAGCACCTGCTCCTGGCCGGATAAGATTTACTAAAACCAGACCTGTAACAATAGCAAAGATACTTGTCGTGATATAATATAAAATTGTTTTTAAGCCTAGCCTGCCAAGGTTTTCAGCATTCCCGATATTTGTAACGCCTGAAATTATTGAGCTTAAAATCAGTGGTACTATTATCATTTTTAATGCACGCAGGAAAAGATCTCCCATCCAGCTGATATAATTAACATAATCTGTAAAATAAATTCCATATATCACACCAAGGAATAATGCTATTAATATTTGCCAGTGCAGTTTTATCTTAACCATAATGATGAATTTGTATGAGGGTGTCTCAAAAGTTTTTTAAAATACATAAAAAATCATGTAATTAACCTCTGGGTAGCTCTGTGTCTACTCAGTGATCCTCTGTGTAACAACTTTTTATGTTATGTCACAGAGAACCACAAAGAAAACACAGAGGGAACACAAAGATTATTGTGACAACCTCACTTGTTTTTTGAACAGGTAAATGTAATATAAATATGATATAAATGGCGTGTCCTTATAACAAAAATAATTGGAAATGAACAAAAAATTTCGTTAATTTGTTGGGCTAAATTAAAAGGAACAACATGATAAAAAATATAAGTAAAGTTATTTTGTTTCTGCTAATATTTATTTTGGGTATTACTGCCTGTGAGAAAGATAAAAAAAAGCAGGATGAAACACTTCAATTTCCTTTAGAAACTCAGGATCTGCTGAATGCTGTTATGGACCAGAAGCAGATGGAATTTAATGTTCCCGGGATTATTGCAGGTGCCTGGGTGCCCGGCCAAGGCGAATGGATCAATACTACAGGTAAGTCCGACCTCGTTACAGGAGAGGATATACAGGAATATGAACAGCTTAGAATCGCTGATGTTACAAAGACTTTTACCGCAACAATAATACTTCAGTTGGTTGATGAAGGTGTTATTAGTCTTGATGATTTTCTTGACCAGATAATTCCTACAAATATACCAGCTGCCGATGAGATCACAATTAAACATCTCTGTAATATGACCAGCGGTTTGTTCAACTACAGTGATGATTCGGCTTTTATTGCCACACTTGAAAATGATCCTTTAAAGAAGTGGGATCCTCAGGAACTGATCAATATTGCAATTTCACACCCTCCTTATTCAGTTCCCGGTCTTAAGTGGCATTATTCAAATACGAATTATATTGTCCTTGGATTAGCTATTGAACAAATTATTGGAGTAAGTCTTGAAAATGTAATTAGCGACAGGATATTTAACCAATATAATTTTAGCAGCAGCAGTTTCCCCTTGTTTCCGAATTTGAACGGGGAGTACAGTCATGGGTATATGCCTTTAGGCCCGGATAGCCTGCTTGAGGATATTACTCTTTTCGATCCATCCTCAACATGGGCTGCAGGAGGAATAGTTTCTAATCTTTTTGACATGCGCGACTGGGCAAAACTTCTGGCCACAGGTGCCCTGTTAAGCGATTCTATTCAGGAATTGCGTATGGATTGGGTAGATGTGAATTCCCAGTCAGATCCGTATATGTCTTATGGACTTGGCTTGATCAATGAGGGTAACTTTATTGGATATTATGGTGCTATCCCCGGCTACAATGCAAGTGTATTTTATCTTCCATCTGAAGATGCTACATTCGTTGTCCTTCTTAATAGAAGTAGTGATCATAATGTTTCTCTTGAAATTTTCCGTGAATTATCTGCTATTCTTTTCCCGGCTGAAGTATTTTGGTAAAACAGGATCAATTTCTTCCTTGCAATCAGGCTCAGATTAAATAATTGAAATATCTAAATTCTTATTTTTGATTAATCCTTGACAAAAGCGTATTTTTTTCTTATCTTTGAACCCAATAGTCTAAGATATTCTTAGATATTGTGTTTTGAGTGAGGAGAATTATTTGTTTTCATGTGGATAAATAAGTTCTTTACTCAATTTATTTTTGTAATTAACATTCCTCGGACTGGAACTTAAAACAGTAATTATGAAAAAATTAACCCTTTGTTCTCTGGTCATCACTTTACTTTTTATTCCCGGCCTAACTTTTTCTCAGGAAATAATTAATGACACAATAGTAAAAGAAATACCGGATACACTTCAGCAATCTATCCCGGATGCAGCAACAACACAGGATGTCAAAAAAACGAATAGATACAAAGGTTGGGGCATATCGTTAAAAGCAAGTACTCTTGGGCTAGGCCTGGAAGTTATCAGAAGACAAAACCAGTTTTTTTCATTCAGACTTGGAGGTACATATTTCCCGTATACACGGAAGAAAACGGACACTGAATTTGAGATAGAAAAAACATATTCTGCTGATCTTGCCGGAGTTACTTTAATTGCTGACTGGTTTGTTTTTGGTCATCTTAGCGGCTTCCATGTCAGCGGAGGGATTGCTTATAATGCTACCACTATGGATGTTACCGGATATCCAATAAATAAGTATAAAATAGGATCTTATGATATTCCACCTGAGCAGCTTGGTGATATTATTATTACACTCACACCGAATAAAGTTAGTCCATATGTCGGTGCAGGATTTGGGAATTTAATATCAAGTAATAAAAAGCTGACATTCAATGTGCAACTTGGTGTTTTATATCAAAGTTCTCCGATGGTTGAATTTCTGGCAACCGGCATGATTGAACCAACTGCTGAACAAGTTGATATTGTGGCACAGAATGTAGAAGGATTTATTTTTTATCCTGTCCTGGATGTGCAAGTAACTTATAAGATCAAATAACGAATTTAAAAAAACATAAGATGAAAAATAAAAAATATATACTAGTATTTTCTGCAATTACACTGATTTTGAGTTCTTTATTGTTTGTTAAATGCAATAAGATACAGGATCCTACTGAAGGTCTGAAATTGATAATCAATTATAATGTTATCAAAACAACTCTATCAATCACTTTTATGGATGCAGCTACGGGTGATCCGATAGGGTACAATGATAATAAAGTTGTAAATGTAAATGTTAATGGCAAAGATGCTGATAAAATCCTGGATGTAACAGGTGCTACCAGGACAACTTTTAACTCAGCAAATGGTTTCCTTGGATTTGGTGTTGATCCCTCCTTTACACCAAGTCAGACAAATCCGATAGAATTTACTGTTGTTGCAAAATGTAGTGGTTATGCAAATACCAGTATTCCAATTACGCTATGGAGTGAATCAGATCAGTCTGTAATAATCACAATGGTTGATTTGAATAACTTGCCTGACGGAGTTACTACTGTTACGGATTATTCTGTTTATGTGTCTGATAGTGTAGTTGATGCTGATGTTGTTATCGAAACACCGGCTGCAGGATCTACAGGTACAAAAGCCCAACTTACAATTCTTCAGGGCACCAAAATAAAGGATGCTGGTGGAAATATCTTAAGCGGGAATTTTACAGCAAAAATGGTTTATTATAATAATATGGATGACGGAGCTCTTGCAGCATTCCCAGGTGGACTTACTGCTTCAGCTGAATTTAATGGAAACACTGAAAATGTTATGTTCTATTCCGGTGGATTTGCCAGTGTTGAAATCATTGATGCTTCCGGAACAAAAGCGAAGACTTTTGAGAATCATGATTTGGAATTGATGATTGAAATGTCGAATAATACATATAACAGAAATACCGATGCTCAAATTGAAGACCAGGATACCGTTCCTTTGTGGAGCTATGATCTCGAAACCGGGAAATGGAATATTGAAGAATGGACATTAATTGAAGAATCAGGAGGTATGTTCCAGACAACTGCAGGTCTTAGCCACCTCAGTTTTTTTAACCTTGATTGGTGGTATCCACTTGGACCGGCATTTCCTTCAGCAGGAGCAATGCTCCGGTTCAGCATTATCTATGGCATCAAAACTACCCTTGAAGATCCTGAGACCATTGCATTGGAAATTACGATCAGAAAAAAAGTTGATAACACATTTATCAAAAAATACCTTATTCAGGCACCAATAGGTGAAGATTATCCAATAGGAGGATGGGGTTTAGGTAACATCCCGGTAATACTTGAAATAAGAAATCTGTGTGATGCCACTAATATCCAGGTTGAAGAAATTAATGATCCGTCACAGGGAGTTTATGATATAACTTTACAAAATGTTCAGTCAACCGGACATACTGTGACTGTATATTTTGAAGGATGGTGTCCGAATAATCCTGATATTATAGTCAGGCCAAGTATGCCATTTGTATATAGAGAAATATGCAGTGGAGAGCAATGGATATGGACATATATGCATGAAGGATATGCAACCTTGTATAATTTAAACCTGAACTCTGCATATAGTGTTGGTGTATATTATGATGGCGAATTCTTTGAAGAAGGTGTTATACTGGATGACCCAAATCAGTCATATTCAATAGAGTTTACACCTGAGGTTTGCGATATCATCGGACAATAGTAAACTTTGGAAAAGTTTTGCAACTAACGAAGATCTGCAGAAAGGTTTTCCTGAAAAGCCC
Source organism: Bacteroidales bacterium (assembly GCA_021106655.1). Classification (GTDB taxonomy): domain Bacteria; phylum Bacteroidota; class Bacteroidia; order Bacteroidales; family SMBSF77; genus SMBSF77. The sequence continues at coordinate 5,071 of JAIOTT010000515.1, read as the reverse complement.
TGATCAATTTATTCATTGTCTTATCAATGATCTTATCAGTTAAGGTTTTATTTTTATCCTGCAATACAAAACTAACTGCATAGGATTTTTTACTCTCTTCTATTTTATTACCCTCATAAACATCGAAGAGGTTTACTGCTTCTAAAAGATGTTTCTCAGTTTGATAGGCTATTTCTTCTATTTCCGAAAATTGCACCTTCTTATCCACCAGCAATGCAAGATCCCGGCGGACTTCAGGGTATTTGGGGATAGTGCTGAAGGATGTTTCACTTCCTTTTAGTAATTTAATGACCACATCCCAGTTAAAATCAGCATAATAAATTTCCTGAGTGATATCGTATTGTTTTAATATATTAGAAGCAAGTAGTCCAAATTCAACAATAACCTCCTGTTCGGAGTAATATACCAGTCCTTCAGAAAAAATTCCAGAGGAGGATTGCATACTTTGAGCTGATGTCACGTCTATTCCAAAACGTTTAAGAATATTATTGACAAATGCTTTTGTGTAAAAGAAATTAACTTCCTTTTCATCACTATACCAGCTTTCCTTTGAAGTTTTCCCGGTCAGAAATAATGACAAATGCTTTATTTCCTCATATTTAACTAATACATCATTCTGATTTTTTTTGTCAGTAAGTAATTTGTATGTCTGACCAAATTCATAAAGAAGCTAAGATTATATAAAACAGTTTCAAGCCCGCCAAACAATAGATTTTGACGCATTACATTAAGGTCTTTACTCAAAGGATTAAGAATTTTAACATTCTGTTCAGGTTTGAGAAAAGTGTTTTTTTCGGAGTATTCGGATTTTGTAATTGAGTTACACCAGATTTCCGAAAAGCCGTTAGAACTCAGATAATCTGATATAGTGTTTTGTGCTTTTTCAATATTTGGTTTTGAACTATAGGCTAATGAAGACCTAAGGCTTTCCTTAATCTCTATGTTATTATAGCCATAAATTCTCATTATTTCTTCAATAACATCAGCTTCTCGCCTTACATCTGCTCTGTATGTTGGAATACTTAATATTAAGCTGTCATTTTTGTCTTCAATGATTTCAATATCAAGATCATTTAGTATATGTTTTATATGTTCTTTATTTATACTTTTTCCAATAAGGCGGTCAATATTTTTATAGCTAACACTAATTTTACAGGTCTGAATTGCTTCCGGATAAGCATCAATAATATCAGAAGAAACTGCTCCTCCGGCAATTTCTTTGATCAGCATTGCAGCTCTTTTTATGGCATAAACAGTAATATTCGGATCTGCACCTCTTTCATAACGAAAAGATGCATCTGTAGCAAGGCCATGATATTTAGATGTTTTTCGTATAGTAGTTGCATCAAAATATGCGCTTTCAATAAAAAGGTTAGTGGTGCTTTCAGTTACTCCTGATGAAGTACCACCAAATACTCCGGCAATACACATCCCTTTTTGAGGGTCACAAATCATCAGGTCTTCACCGTTAAGTTCGCGTTCTGTTCCATCCAGTGTAATAAAATTTGTGCCTTTAGGAAGCTTTTTAATAATAACTGTATCATCCTGTATCTTATCAGCATCAAAAAAATGAAGTGGCTGGCCTGTCTCAAAAAGTACATAATTTGAAATATCAACAAGGTTATTGATTGGGCGAACTCCAATAGCATTCAGTCTGTTCTTGAGCCAGTTGGGTGATGCTTTAACTGTAACGCCCGAAACAGATAAACCTGTATAACGTGGGCAAGCCGTTGTGTCCTCAATAATTATTTTGAAATTGCGATCCTGATTATCTGTTTTAAAATCCTCTAATGATGGTATTTGAAATCTTGCAGGAATATTCTCTTTCTTTTGGTAAAATTCGTTTTTGTTATTGAGGACTGCAGCAAGATCTCTTGCAACACCAATGTGTGACATAGCATCAGTTCTGTTGGGGGTTAATCCGATCTCAAAAATATAGTCATCCTCAATGTTAAAATGCTCTTTTGCTGAAGTTCCAACTTTTGTTGTAGGATCAAGCACCATTATTCCTTCATGGGAAAGACCTAAGCCTAACTCATCCTCAGCACATATCATTCCCTCAGAAGTCTCTCCTCTGATCTTGGTTTTTTTAAGGGTTAAGGGCTTTTCAAAGCCGTATAATGTACATCCGACTTTTGCAACAACAACTTTCTGTCCGGCTTCAACATTTGGAGCACCGCAAACAATATTAAGTATTTCTTTTTCCCCAATATCAACAGATGTAAGTGATAGCCTATCGGCTTGAGGGTGCTTGACTTTTGTTATCACTTCACCAATTATCATTCCCTCCAAACCGCCTTTAACAGTTTCGATTTTTTCAAGTCCTTCAACCTCTAAACCACAGTCGGTAAGCAATTCAGCAACCTTATCGGCGTTAAGGTCAACGTCAATATATTGCTTCAACCAATTATAAGATATCTTCATTCTGAATTTTTGTTTGGAAAGAAATAATGAAATCCGAGAATAATAAATAAATCTAAGGCATTCGGTATATCATTGAATTGATATTCATCCCGGCTCCAACAGAAGCAAATACTAATATATTATTTATCGCCACTGTGTGATTTTCCAGTTTTTTATTAAATAAAAGATCAAGTAAAGTAGGAACAGTTGCTACTGAGCTATTTCCAAGTTTTGAAATAATCATGGGCATAATGTTTTCAGTCACTTTTTTCACTCCGTATAATCTGTGCAGATACTTTAATATTCCTTCATCCAGTTTTGCATTGGCTTGGTGAATAAGCACTTTGCTGATATCATTAAGTCCTAACTTAACTTTTTCAAGGCTTTCCTTAACGACAATAGGGACAGTATTCAGGGCATATTCATATAATTTACGGCCATTCATTTTAAGGAATAGTTCGTCACCCTTGTAATTTGGATTATGGGATTTGCCTAACCATAACATATATGCATGATCAATGGTGTCGGATCTGCTGCCAAATGATAAAACTCCCACAGGTTTATCAGTTTTTCTGGCTTCAACAATTGTAGCACCGGCACCATCAGCATACAACATCGAATCCCTGTCGTGTGGATCGCATACCCGGGAAAGAGTTTCTGCTCCAATTACCATTATTCTTTTTGCATCTCCGGACTTTATATAATAATCAGCCTGTATCATTCCTTGCAACCATCCGGGGCAACCAAAGGGAATGTCATAAGAAATAGTTTTTGGGTTTACAATACCTAGTTTGAATTTTACTCTGGCAGCAAGACTTGGTACAAAATCTGACCTTGTATTATTTACTTTAACATCTCCGAAATTATGAGCAACTATTATGTAATCTAAACTTTCTTTATCAATTCCTGCTGATTTTATAGCCTCCTCAGCAGCATAAAAAGCAATATCAGAAGTAACCAGGTCATCATTCACATATCTTCTTTCTCTGATATCGGTTATTTCTTCAAATTTTGTTATGATCTCTTCAATGGGAGTTTCAAATTTGTTTCCGCTCGCATCAAAAAATTCATTCTTAAGAAAATCTTTATTGAGAATTATTCTGGTAGGGATGTAACTACCTGTTCCTGTGATTATAGTACGAATGTCGCTCATATAGAAAGAATATATCAATTACCCGGATTTAACAAAACAAATTTTATGGCAGTCAAGTTTAGGGAAAATGAAATAGTTGCGCAAATATACTAATATTTCATTAATAGACAATTTTGTATATGAGAATGTTATTTATATTCATTATAAGAATTATTTCAATTTCAGAAACGAAAGCAAAATGGATAATAAAATTGTAGTTTTACATTCTTTTTTAAAGTTGATAAAAGTAAACTGGTTTGAAGAAACTATTTTTCAATATAAGGGAAGCTATTTTAGGAACCGACCAGGATTTTACATCAGGTAGTCTTTCTCGTGCCATTTTTCTTCTATCCATTCCAATGGTACTGGAAATGGTTATGGAGTCAATCTTTGCTGTTGTTGATATATATTTTGTTTCAAAGCTTGGAGTAGAGGCAATTGCAACTGTTGGGATCACTGAATCTCTTATTACTATTATCTATGCAATTGCAGTTGGATTAAGTACTGCAACTACAGCAATGGTTGCCAGAAGGATAGGGGAGAAAGACCCTGAAGGAGCTTCTGTTGCTGCTTTTCAGGCAATATTGTTGGGATTCCTGATATCATTAATAATTGCAATACCGGGGATTTTTCTGGCCTCAAAACTTCTGCATTGGATGGGAGCCAGTGGTGAAACTTTTAGAAGCTTATCGATTTATACTGCCATAATGTTAGGTGGCAATGTAAGCATCATGCTATTGTTTATCATAAATGCTGTTTTCCGGAGTTCAGGCAATGCTGCTGTGTCGATGAGGGTATTATGGATTGCCAATATTATTAACCTGATACTCGATCCATGCCTGATTTTTGGATTAGGTCCATTTCCGGAACTGGGGATTATGGGTGCAGCTATTGCTACTACCACAGGCCGGGGACTGACAGTGATTTATCAATTTTACCTATTGTTTTATGGTAAAAAACGTGTTCAGCTTTCAAGATCCGTCATGAGAATTGATTTTGGAGTAATGAAAGGATTGATTAAATTATCATTGGGTGGTATTGGTCAGTCAATAATTGCAACCTCAAGCTGGATTGGCCTTGTACGTATAATTTCCATATTTGGTAGCGAAGTGCTTGCAGGATATACTATTGCAATAAGACTTATTATTTTTGCATTATTGCCATCATGGGGGGTTAGTAATGCAGCAGCTACTCTTGTCGGACAAAATCTGGGAGCAAAGAAACCCGAGAGAGCTGAAAAAGCTGCATGGACCACCGGAAAGATAAACCTCATTATGCTTTCTTCTATAGGTATCATACTGATTATGTTCCCAAACTTTTTTATTGGACTGTTTACCAACGAAGCGGGGGTCATCTTAAGTGGTGCAAGTGCCTTAAGAATTATTTCTTACGGTTTCCTTGCTTATGGTTTTGGAATGGTGATGATAAATGCATTTAATGGTGCAGGTGATACAATGCTGCCAACACGGCTAAATCTACTTTGCTTCTGGATAATTGAGATTCCCCTTGCATATGTCCTGGCTATCTCTTTTGACT
>JAIOTT010000202.1 GCA_021106655.1 Bacteroidales bacterium | reverse complement strand
AGCGTATGAAGAAGCTTCTGAATACAGAGCATTAACTTCCATTAATTCTGAGATCCTCAAAAAGCCATACACAATTTAATCCGAATGTTTAATGCAGATTTTTCCTTATTTCCTTTTAATATTGAAAAAATAAAGGAAAAAATAAGAACTATTTACAAGTATCCTCTATTTACATTTGAGAATAACGATCATTTTAAGTATCTGACTGATTATTTAAAAGTTAAAAGGGTACAAACTGTAGTTTTTGAAAATGAATATGTTGACAAGGATTACCTTGAAGATTATGCAGAATATTATTCAAGAAGTTTCACTGGATATAAGAAAAAATGTCATCGGCTCCATTTTTTTAGTTTTGAATTCACTGATGATGAGTTAAAAATAGCAGTGGGTAATTATAATCCAGAGTTTATTGCTACTCTTAAAGAAAAGTATCTGGGTTTTTGTGTTATAAAACCAATTCCGGAAACATATTTTGGAAAAACTTGTTTGAAAACCTATGATGAAAAAGATGGCCGTTATTTCCCGATTAAAAGAGAATATACCGCAAATCTATTGGGGATTGAATTGAAAGTTGAATCTTTGGCCTACCAGGAGCAAGATGAGAATGTGGCTGCATGTGCAACCAGTGCTTTATGGTCGGCTTTTCATTATACAGGAATGAAATTTCAACATGAAATATTATCCCCGGTTAAAATTACAAAATCTGCTACAAGATTTCATCTCAATGCAAATCGTCAGTTCCCAAATGAAGGATTGTCATCTGAAGAAATGGCTAATGGAATAAGAAGTTTTAATTTAGATCCTTTATTCATAAATCACTTAAATCATTTTAAGACAAAGGAGACCATATATAGTTATTTAAAAGGAAAGATACCTGTATTATTAGGAATAGTTTTATGCGTAGAAAATGATGAAGGTAATTTTAAGTATATGGGAAGGCATGCTATAACCGTAACAGGCTTTAATATTGACAAAAACCAACATTTGGATGGAAGTGCATTTTCTTTAGAAGCCCATAGAATTTCTAAAAATTTTGCTCATGATGATCAAATCGGGCCATATTCACGAATTGAATTTGTCAATGAAGAGATTACTTATCTTAATGATAAGAATGGAACTGAGCAAAAAGAATCAGTAAAATCCAGCTGGAAAAATAAAGACTATCCCGGTAAACAGGTCAGAGCTATTCCGGAAATTCTTTTAGTTCCACTATATCATAAGATCAGGATACCATTTAACGTAATATCAGAAATCACACAAATCTTTTATTCAGCTGTAAAGACAATTGCCAAAGTGTTTTCCAAAGATATCGGAGAATTTATATGGGATATTTTCCTTATTGAAGTCAATGATTTAAAAGCTAAAATTCTTCAAAATACAACATTGAGCAAGTCTCAAAAAGAAAGAATTTTGTGTAACAGTCTACCAAAATATATATGGATTGCAAGGGCTTACCAGGAAAATGAGTTAATATTTGATTTATTATTTGATGCTACTGATATTAAACAAGGTAAAATGTTTATAATGCCTATTGAATATAATAGTAATTTTTCAAGGCTAATTCGATTCTTTAGTAAGAATTTAGATCTTGATAAAATAGAAGGAGTTAAGCATCATATCTTTAAATGGTTTAATGATATGAAAACCTCACCAAATAATTATGAGCCCCAAAGTAACAGACAATGATAATCTAATTAAACTTGCCCCTATGTTTATTAGATAAATGTGCATTAAAAGGATTTGCTTTAAATGCAGACTTACTCTTAAATGAACCTTCAATTATCCCTGAATTATGTGCTTCTTCAGGACTAGAGTAAAATTTATAACCCTTATGAATATAATTCTCCATAGTACTGCTACCAACCTTAACTTTTTCAAGAGTTCCTTTTATAAAAACATATTTGTACATAACAAAAAATATTTAGTTTTAAATGCTAAAGATACTAAAAATATCAATAAAAATGAATCAGAAAAATGCCCTTCTAATATTAAATAAGAATAAATGTCTGACAGAATACGAATATTGTAATAAAACTTATGCGAAATGAATAAATACACTGGAGATATTATTATGGGTGATGTCTTTGCAGCTGTCAAAGAGATTGCAAATGATGTTCATATTTTAAATACACCCTTAAAGATTTTAACAAGAAGGCTTCTTGACTTCTTTATTGATAAAGACTGTATAACTATTAGCTTCGAGGAACTTAGGGAAGCATACAAGCAAAGAATTGGAAGCGATGATACCGAGTTTTTTCAAGTGCCCAAAAATGAAGAAGCGTTCTATGTTGAAATATGCAAAATGTATTTTAATCTTGAAAAAACGCCTGATTCTGAACTAAAGGATTCAGTAAATCAAATTATTGAAGATCTTAAATCCATTAACCAGAAAAAATCAAAGTACCAAAATAAGCTATCACTCCTTAAGAAAAAGGAGTTTGAAGAAGGTGATAATTACAATGAGAAATTACTAATACATTATATTAATAAACTGCAAGGTGCAGAGGATGATATTCTTACATATATTCGCAATAATTTAAGGATAAAAACTAATCTTAACAAATATCGAACTTTTTATACATATAAATTTATTCCTGATTATACCTACCACTATAATTTTGCTCCAGTAGTATACAAAATAGACAACCTATCAGATATAAGAAATAAATTCGAAAATATAGCATTTTCCAAATACTTAAAACTTGAGAAACTATTTAGAAAAAATAAAAATGATTTTCTTGTAGAACTAAAAAAGAAATTTGAGATCACTCCCACTATATCCGAAATAAAAAATCTTATTAAAAATAATCATAGATTAATCCAACGCAAAGAAATTTTGTTTGAAGTTTTTGACTTATTTATTAAAGGCAGTTATCAATTATTTTGTAATGTTGTACCTCAACAAATAGAAGGGATAATATATGATTATTGTCTTGAATTTGGTATCGAAGAAAAGTCTTTGATAAATTCTTCGATAGTAGAAAAGGTGAATCTTCTCAAAGAAAATGAGAATAATGAGATTGATTATGAATATTTTGCTTTTCGATTCCCAATAATAAGAAATCATGTTACTCATGGCAACCTAATTCAAGAAGACATTGAACTTCATTCCTGGCTTTTACTATTAGATCTTAAGTATGTATGCGAGCTTATGAAATCCAATCTTCTCAAAGTGAACCAATATAATAGACTAATTAACAATGCGAAAAAAAGTAAGGATTTAATATCACTAATTCAACTTGCTCCAATAATAAATGAAGGTGTTGACGACTTTTACAATCAATCAAAAGAGGATTTATTGGAGATGAAAGAAGAACTAAGGAATAAACTAATAGACTCTACATTTCCGTATGATAAAATCAACGATGAAAATAATAAAGAAATAAAACGATGCATTATTATCCTCAAAAGAGTTGGGATTAATGAACAAGAGTGTATAGAAATTTTAAAGAGAATATGATCTTAACTTTGAAATGACCCCTTTCATATTTAATCAGAGACTTGAAAAACATTCGTGATGTAACCAGATAGGACTTCATCATATTTGACATTATTCTCTCCAAATATATCTTTACTAAGATTATAATACATATATTGACACTAATGTGTCTGAAGACATTTCTGTTTACGAAGAATATGCCATGTTCTAAGCACACTACAATAGTCATCCCTAGTTGACTAATCTCACATAACTCTTTCCTATTAATAATAAAGTAAGTCCTAAAGTGAGCCACACCTAACATCAACTAACTGGTGATTATATAATCATTGAAAGGTGATGGTACTCTAAATATTTGATGATTAAGACTCACTCTGACTCACTACTTATTCGCAGTTATATAGGGCACCATTATTAACAAAACATCAAAGTAATAACCAAAATTTAAGAACTATGAAAAAAATCTTTACTTTCTGCTTTCTGTTATCCGTAATTCTTTACTCCTGCCAGGATACTCCAGGCATCCAGATCCTGAAAACTCCATTAAAAAAGTTTAAGGAATTGAAGATTGTATATCTGATTGATAACTCAATGTCCAATCCTGATTACTTTATTGAGAAACCGACAAAGGAAGAGCTGCGTCAGCTGTACAATCTTACTGGGAAAACCGGTGGTGACATTTTTGTTGGAAGGATTGGTACAACACGTTTATCCCAATCACCTTATACAAGTTATTATGATTGCAGACTGAAACTGCAAGAACCATCTAATAATGCTCTTTACCGGGAAAAAATGACAGTTAAGAAGGAGAATGAAAAAAGGGTGAAAGACTTTACAAATCAGGCTGAGATTTTTGTAGACCAGACCTTCAATACCTATGTATTTAATGAGAAACAAACCGATATTATTTCGGCTGTTAATAGAGCCATTGAACGACTGGATACAACTTCACATGAAAAGAATGACATATTAATCATACACAGTGATATGATCCATGATCTGGGTAAACCAAAACCTTATGCTCTTACTATACCTAATCATATTTCTGTTCACATTATTGGAAAGGCTTACACTGCTAAAGTAATATTCTCACCTGATTCAAACATTACACTTCACGATACATTCAACGATTTTTTACACTTCCCTAATACACATAATTATGAGAACAAATAACACTACCCAGACCAAAGTATTATTCTCTCATTCACCTGGTATTCTTGCAAACAAGCGAGCTGCACAATCTACAAGAGCAAGAGAAACGGCTACACAGAAACTAAATGATTTGACTTTACACAGGTCAACAATCATCAACCAGAGTACGGCCAAAATAGTAACAAACATATTTCTAACTGTGCTGGCTATAGGATTGATCTTTCCAAATGTCTTACTGGATGCACCAGCCTTTCAAAACATTTTTGATTTTCAGGGTAATATGGCTCCAATGAGTTATTTTATTGCGCTGGGTTTGGTACTAACCGGAGTATTATTCGGATGCCTCCTGGAAGAAGCTCTAGATCCTCATCTTACTGTTAAGGTAAAATCAAATTCTGCGGTTGATGATAGCAATATTGTCTTCGGCAAAAACCAGGTAAATTATAAAAGATGGATCTATGGTATAATTGGATTAGTAGGGATAACGGCACTTGGCTTTGCCATATATAAGCTGAATGAAGCAAGGTTTGAAATGATGAACAACTTAAATACATCAGGTGTATCAATAGAAAAGCATGTAATAATTATGCCTATTCTACTATATGTTGCTGAAGCCATAGCCTCTATTGGAATTATTCCAACTTCCATTTTTACCAGGAATCATATGATAACAAAATCAATGATGAGTTCTGTATCCAGGTATACCAAAATAGCTCATGATAAATCTGTTGAAGCAATTGAGCTGTGGAAGAGCTACATCATCGACCTGGATCGCCATAATTCTCAACACAGGGCTGAAGAAAAAGCTCTACCTCCAAACCGTTACCTCAGAGATTTAATAAGATTAGAGGATGCCTCCTATGAAGCTGACACTAATGAGAATCATAAACAGGATGATAGCCGCAACGTGGAAGTTGAGGATGAAGATTTTGAGTTTGAAGATATGACAAACAAACCATTTTAATATAAACAGATATGAGCCAAATAACAGAAACAAGAATCGATGGTATTGTTGTAACAAGAAGAGTTATAACCGATACATGCAAGAAAATCTGGACTGCTGCAAATGAGGTTATAGCTAGATTAAATGACAATGCTGAAACAGCAAAGAAAATCAAAAGACTGGAAAAACAGCTTCGCACTCAGAATAAAACCAAAGAAGTATCTTTTGAAGAAATCAAAAAACAGGTCTCAAATGTAAGAGAGGCTATTGACAGCACCACATTCATAAAACTGTCAACCCGGGAAACAACATTGCTGAAAGATGCCCTGGTTCTGAAACATACCGACATTAAAGATCATGTTAGCTTTTCTGATGCAAAATCAATTATGAAACATGAACCAACAACAAAAAAGGAATTGAAATGGGATCCAATATTGACTAAGGTCAAGGATAGGTTATTACAGAGCCAAATGGATCATGCTGTCAAGGCTTTCAGCGAAGTTTGTAAAAGTTTGCACTATATTGAAGTAGATAAACAAACCTCATCTGATGGTGAATCTCATGTTAAGGCTACAAACAAAGTTGGCCAAGCAGCAACCATGATTATCAATCCTGATAAGAAAGGCCTTCATTGTAAGATTGATCTTGCAGGTTTCAACCCTGATACTAAAGATTGCCAGGTTATACAGCGAAAAATTATTAGTGGTTTAAGGAAGCATGGTGTTATACTATCTGAGATAAAGCTTTTTACTCATAATAATCCGGAGGGAATTATCAGGTTAAAAGAGAAAAGCAAGATTACTAAAATAGTTGACTTTGTAGCTGGTAAAATCAGGAAAAATACACATGAAAATACAAGGACATATCAATCTCATCAAAATATTAAAAACTAAAGTATGAATGCTATCATGAAAAGAGAAGATAATGTTGAAAAAAATATGTTCGATATAAACACGGAGCCTATAGGTAATGCAATCCTCGCCGGAAGAGTTGCAATGATTGTACAAGGCAACTTTAATGACTTTGCTAACCGAGATAATGACACCTTCTATAAGCCAAATTTAGTTTATCAGGATCTCCACAGGACTGGTTATGTTGTAATCATAACCAGTCTCTCATCCGGAGTTCAAATATTCAATCGTTCTTCTATACCAAAAGTTCTATTGGAGAATATTGAAAAACAATTAAAGCGGTTGGGAATTGAACAAAATAAAACACCTCTCAATGAAGAAATGATCAGGCTATTCAGAGGTGCTGAACAAATCTTAACTAAGAAACAAAAGGCGAAGATTGCCTGGGTGATTGATTATGTTGATCACCTTGCTCCAAATCCGTTAAACAGTCATGTTCCTGATGAAAAAAAAGTGGCCACAGAGACGATTCATAAAATCAGTAATAATCCGGATTTAAGGCACTCTGGGAATGTTCTGATATGTGTTGCAAATAATAATAGCCTTTGTAATCCTTTACTGAATGACCTTGAAAAAGTAGATTATGATTTACCTGATGATCATCAAACAGCTCGATTTGCAGAAATCATCCAGGGCAAAGTGATAAATGGAGATACAAGATATGCACCACTGGCAGATGATATGACTCCAGAGATTTTTGGCAGGCTAACTAAAGGTATGAAGCTTAATGATTGTGAGGATATATTCACTGAAGCTGCGATCAAGAAGGAGAAAGTTACATTTCAACTAATAAACAAAATAAAAGCTGGAGCAATCGTTAAAAACTCTAAGAGAACTCT
>JAIOTT010000418.1 GCA_021106655.1 Bacteroidales bacterium | reverse complement strand
TGGAATTCCACCCTTGTATACCATAACATCATTTAGGGCGTCCGAATTGAAAACAGACATAAATCCCATAAGGTGGGACGGACTATAAAGCGTTGCTTCATCAAGTAGGATTAGATTTTCATCATTTGCGCCCCCGCGAACACTGAATCCCGTGCTTCCTTCTGACGCAGTGCTAATACCCGGAAGCAATTGAATTGTCTTTAGAATATCCGATTCTCCAAAAAGCACTGGCATAATTTCAATACTCTTAATATCTAATTTTGCTACGCTAATGCGGGTTGAACTTACATTATGGTCCGGGCGTTCTGCATTTACCATCACTTCGTCCAGAGCAATCACAGATGGAATTAATTCCATATCTAAACGTGTATTCTCTTTCAAATCGATAGTAGCTTTAATTGCATTATAACCCATGAAAGAAAAAGCAAGCGTATGTTCACCTTCAGGAAGGGTAAGAGAATAAAATCCATAGGTATTAGTAAATGCCCCCACAGACATATCTTCAACGGACACGGTAGCTGCAATAAGATATTCACCTGTGCTTGCATCGGTGACCACACCCCGTAGAGAATAAGTAACTTGCGCTGATAAAACAGCGATTAGGCTTATCAGTATTGTCACAATTTTCTTGATGATCAATATTTCCCCGATATGTATTTGTTGTGAATTTTTATAGTACGATGCATAGCTTTTTGTTCCGTCATTTTTAGCTAATACTAAATATTCTAATTATACATATAAAAATGATTTTATTCCCCAAAATTGAACAGTTTGATATGTTAGTAAAAAAGCTATAAGCATGCATAAACAGGCCAAATTTTTCTCTGGAACAAATCTAAACCCTTTTATTTATCAGTGTTAGCACTGTACTCTTAATCCGTTGGTTCGCCCCGAGGCATCGGAGCGATGGCGTACAAAGATAAACCTCTCTAAATAAAATAATATATGAGAATTTAATTCATGTAAGATTTAGAATTGCTCTTTACCAAAAGTACTTTCAGCTTTTTTACTTGATTTACCTTTCATATTAAAATAATAGAATACATTTAATTCAATTATCGGACCATTGCGATAATATTCGGATTCTTGGAAAAACAGCTGCTCCCCATTGCTATTAAAGGCACGAGTACTTACATTAATAATATTAGAATTTAAAATATTGAGTGCTTTTAAGGAAAAATCCCATCCTTTTAGCCGTTTTGGTGTGTAATTCAATGAGATATTGGTCATGTAAAACATTTTATCTCTTCCCTGGGCGGTGATAGTTGCCGATTTAAAATCAATATCAGCTATAAATTTCAAGGATTCTGTTAAATTGAAATTTGCATTCCCTTTTAAACTCCAGTTAGTACTTCTATTATTTTCATTATACTCAAAAATATCCGCCTCTACCCGAAAATTGTATAAGGAACTACTTATAAAAAACTTGGCGAAATTCCCCGCTATAAAACTCATGTTTAATTCTATCCCTGTTGCTTGGGTATTTGCGGAATTGGTATAGCTACGTATTAACACATTCTCTTTTTTATAGACAGTGTTTACACGAAAAACTGCGTTATCTGTTTCGCGATAAAACCCGATAAGATTAATATTTGACTTCTTGATATTTTTGTTTAAAGCGAGTTCGAAATTTGTATGATACTCCGGTTCAAGAGTAGGGTCACCTACCACATAAACTTCAAAATGTTCCCGGTAGAGAAAGGGTTTCATCTTGGTTAATGGCGGCCTGCTTACTCGCCTGCTAAAAGCAAAGCTTACTTTATCATTTTCTGAAATAGCGTAATTCATATGTATTGTGGGAAACCAATCTAACTTATATATGCCATAACTTGATTTTGTTATTCTGTCGAAGATTGTGAAGTAATCGGGATTTTCAATATCCATTACCTGATCTGTGTATTCAAGCCTTAATCCGATCATAAAATTAAATTTATCTAAACTGCCTGAATAATCAACATATCCAGCATATATACCACGTCTAAAGTCGATAGCGTTTTCAAAGTAATTATTATCGCCCCATACATTGTTTATTACATCAAGTGTGTCAAAGCTGAATGCTCCGTTGATTAGAAAGTACTGAGGTTGTATTCCCAAACATAAGGTATGTTCATTATTTAACTTTTTGGTATAATCAACCGACAACCTATAACCATCAAGAGGGGTATTGTCTGTTTGTATAAAATGCTTTTCAATATCACCCGCAAGCTCAGATAGTGGATTGAGTTGGTACTGCCGATTATCCATTTCACTCCTGAGTTCCGAATGTTCGAATAATGCAGAAATTTTCAATTCTGAACTATAGTCGATTTTTTGAAAATAATCAATATTGGCGGTATGGAAAATACCATATCGCATACGCATATTGGGATTATAAATCCAGTACTCATTAATAGGAATATTAATTAAGGGGTTTTTATCAACGTCACTATAAAAAGTATGATAATTATAAAGGGCAGATCGACCTTTGCTACTGTTTCCGTAAAAGTATAAAACTGAAATAATTGATTTATTACTTAACTGATAATCCATTACCACATTTGCTGTATAATTTTGAGACCATTCGACACGCGGACCATTTGGTACCATGTGAAAATATGAACCATTTTCCTGCCACAGGCTTGCAAAGCCGGAACGAGTTCCGTTCACATTCTTTTCATTAAAATTTAATCCACCGTATAATGACAATTTATTTTTACTATAAATGAAGTTAAATCCTCCTCCAAATCGGTTATCGTTTACATTATAGTTACTTAATTGATGAGTATAATTGTCCCAGGGAGCTCCACCAATTAGTCCACTGGCAGAGATTGATAATCCTTTTTCATCTGTTTTTTTTGTTGTTATATTAATAATTCCACCTTTCCCCTGGGCATCGTATTTAGCTGATGGAATACTAATTACATCTATACTCTCAATATCTGTAGCTCTAATTTGTGACAGCACGGTAGTGGAGTTCGTGTGGATAGGCTTTCCATTTAGATAGACCATAAAATCAGGTGTTCCCCTTACTGAAATTATACCATTCTGATCGATTGATACGGATGGCAATTTATTTAACACATCAGCTGCATTACCCCCTTTGGTGGTCTGAAAATCTTGGGTTCTATATGTAACCCGATCTAAATTAGTAATTACTGTTTTAGCCCAAGCTTTTATTACTACTTCACTTAAAGCAATTGGTAAAACACTAAGCTGTATTTTACCAATATTTACATGTTGATTTTGCCTGTCGATATTAATATTTTTTATTGTATCAGGTTCATACCCCATAAATGAAATTACTGCATGAAAATTTCCAAATGAAAGATCACCAATATAAAAACTCCCATCTTTATCAGATACTGTACCATATGCAAAAACTGTATTGTCTTCAAGAATAACCAAAACATTTGCGAAAGGAAT
>JAIOTT010000084.1 GCA_021106655.1 Bacteroidales bacterium | reverse complement strand
TTAATGGCTTCTTTAATAGGTTCCGATTCCACAAAAGACCTTGAACATAAAGTTGCCAAATATTTGAATGTATATGATAACGCAGATATCATTCACAGATTAAAATGGCTTGGCCTTTTTGATGACCGGACAATAGATATTAAAGAAGGCAGCAAGCTGGAGGTACTGCTTGATCGTATGACAAAACGAATGGGCTATGAACCTCATGAAAAGGATATGATCATAATTCATGTTGAGATAATAGCAAAATTCCCTGACGGAAGGAAAGAAAAACGGCTTGCAACTATGGTTCAAACAGGTATTCCTTATGGAGATTCTGCAATGTCGAGAGCAGTGGCTCTGCCGGCTGCAATTGCAGCAAAACTAATATTGGATAATAAAATTCAGGCGACCGGTTTGCGTATGCCCCCGAATGTGCCGGAACTCTACAAGCCGCTTCTGGAAGAACTTGATAGTTTTGATTTTAAATTCAAACGTCAGAATATTCTTATTCCATAATAAATATTAACAATCAATTCATCATTGTTAAAAAATTCAATAAAATATTTACAAAAAAAATATTGCTTTGTCGGTATAAATTAATACCCTTGCATGCTATTTGTATTATTTAAATTACCATAATAAATATGTATTCAAAAGCTGATCAATCAATAAAAACTGTTGCTATCATAGGTGCAGGTAAAATGACCAAACCAATCGCAGATTATTTCTTGGATATTTGTGGATACCGGATAATAATGGCAGATATTGTTCCTGAACAGGCAATCAGCATTATTAATAACAGACCTTTGGGTAAAGTAGCACTCTGGTCGACTGATGATCCTGAATCGATCGACAGTATTGTACGTGAAGCAGATATTGTTGTAAGTATGGTGCCAAAACCCGTTCATATTTATGTTGCAGAATCCTGTATGCGAAATAATAAAAGCATGCTAACAACCTCTTATGAAATACCTGAATTGCTTGACTTGAATAAAGAAGCTCAGAAAAAAGGTGTCTTGATACTAAATGAGTTAGGCGAAGACCCTGGACTTGACCACCTGGGAACTCAATGGATATTAAACGAAATCAGGCAGGATGGCGGGAAAATTATAAGCCTGCATTCATATGGTTGTGGATTGCCATCATTTGAATATAATCGCAACCCAATGGGATATAAATTTGCCTGGGATCCCCTTACTTTTTTCAAAGCAGCCCAAACAACTGCAGCATATTATGAAAATGGCAACAGAATAGAAGTTCCTGGGGAAAAACTCTTTGAAGACTTTCAACTTGTCGAAATAGCTGATCTTGGAATATTTGAGACTTACCCAAATAAAGATTGTTATAAATACATGAGAGGTTTCAACCTTATTAAGAATGTTACTTTTTATCGTGGTTTATTGCGATTTCCCGGCTATTGTAACAAGATGAAAAACTTCTCATCTTTGGGATTGTTTGACTCAGAAGAAAGTATGAGTTATAAAGGAAAATCATATCGTAGCTTACTTGCGTCTCTTTGTGGTTCTTCATCTGATGATAAACTTGAAGAAAGTGTGGCAAAATATTTAGGAATAAAAAAGAATGATGATTTTATTCACACCATGAGGTGGCTCGGATTTTTTGAAGAGAAAGAAATTGAGATCGACAAAGGAAGTAAACTTGAGGTGCTTCTGGATAAGATGCTAAAGAAAATGTCGTATGAGCCATATGAGAAAGATATGATTATTTTACATATTGAAGCTATAGCTGAATTTCCTTCCGGAAAAAAAGAGAATAGGATGGCAACTATGCTTGTTGAAGGAATTCCATATGGTGACTCGGCAATGTCAAGGGCTGTTGGGTTACCCATATCAATAGCAACAAAACTGATACTTGAGGGGGAAATTAAAGCCTCAGGTGCACATACTCCTGTCAGTCTGCCTCAGTTATACAACCCAATACTTGAAGAGCTTAAATCTTTCGGTTTTAGTTTTAAATACCAAATTCAAAGCCTGTCCTGATTACTAAAAGCGTCCATTCCCCTCAAGATGGTTCTTGCGTAAATATGACAATATTTCTGAAGCAATTTCTTCAATAGGTTTTTTTGTTACATTTATTGTCTTCCATCCGGGATGATCAGTGAATATTTTTTTTGAATAATCAAGTTCCTTTTTTACAAACTTAATAGTTGCATATTCTCCTGTCATTCCTCCTAAATGCTCATCTCTAACTTTCCTAAGAGTTGTCAGGTGCAAGGATTCAGAATACAGACCAAACACCCTTTCAGCTGGAATGTGAGTGAGATCCAGAGGAGGTGTTATTCCATAAACTATTGGGATATTAGCAACCAACCAGCCCTTGAAGGCAAGATATATACTTAAGGGAGTTTTAAAAGTTCTCGATACACCTACCAGTACAATTTCTGCATTATGTAATTCGTGAGCTCTCTGACCATCATCATGACGAAATGCAAATTCCATTGATTCAATCCTTTGAAAATATGCTTTGTTTAGCTTTCTGAACAATCCCGGTATCTCTGTGGGTAAATTTGAAAACTGATGAGATAAGTGGCCTAAAAATGGGCCCATTAGATCTATAGTGTCAACATCATGCAACCGGCCAACCTGAAGTACTTTGTCGCGCATCTCCTTTGAAACAATTGTATGCACAACAAATCCTTTATTTACGGCTGCCTCCTGAATAATTTCTAATATCTGATCTTCTGTACGAACATTTGGCCTTCGATACAGGTCAACCTGAATATGCTGATACTGAGTTAAAGCCGCATTTAAAAACTGCTCTGCTGTCCGCCCAGTGCCATCTGAGACTATAAATATATTATACATAATCGGTTCTACTCACAGTGGAATGATTTTTCCTATTTACAACAAAGATACTCAAAAAATAAGGCTAAGACTGAGGCTAAGGAAAGAAAAAACATCAACTCTTACCCCGCAATTCGTAATAATAAAAATAAATATAAAATATTTGACAAAATGTTTGGATTTATAATATTTTGTTGTATATTTGCAACGTTATTAAATATACTTACAATATGAAATCAAGAAAAATTTACAACAGAATACTGGTTCTCCGTAAAGAGAGAAACATTACAAGACAGAAATTAGCTGAGGAAATCGGTGTTAATTTCCAAACAATTGGGTATTTAGAAAGAGAGGAATACAATCCAAGTCTGGACCTTGCAATTAAACTCAGCGAATATTTTGGATTGCCTGTTGAGTTTATTTTTTCAACTGAACCTCAAAAACCAATGAGCCAGGAATTATATCAAAATCGACAATAATAACCAAAAATGACACAGCATAGAGCTTAGAGCATGGGGCATAGAGAATAATATTAACAAAAATCTTTCATAAAAAAACTCTATGCTCTGTGCTCTATGCAAAAATTAGTAAAGCACTATTTATTTAACCAAAAACAAATAAGGAGGTAATAAAATGAATAAACAAATTTCAAAAACATCAAGAAGATTTTGGGTAATAATAAATTACCTTAGCATGTTCTTAATTCTGGGTTTCTTTTATAATGGAAAGTCTTGTGGATGGAGCCATACATTTACATTTGCAATTATTATTACTGCAGGTATTTTTATTTTAAGCTTCATTTACGTTTACGGTATAACACATTTATGGAAGTTGGTACATACATCATCAAAAAAGCTTGATGAGAGGCAGGTTCAGGTGGTTCACAGGGCACTGCAGATTTCATACAGTATTTTTGTAATCATGGTTCTGCTGATCATATATTCTTATGCCTTAGTAGAAAAGGGACCGATCGATGTTGTTTTAGCAGCATGTTTGCTATATTTGGCACATACTTTACCTGCAGCTTTTATTGCATGGACGGAGAAAGAAGTATAATTTTTAAAACCCAGCATTATGAAATTCAAATTTGCATTAACAAGCTGTTTATTAATAGCACTGTTCTTTAAGCTAGATGCACAGGACAGGATCACAGGGAAAAATTTCGCTACCCGCTCCGAAGTGATCAGCAGAAACGGTATGGTTGCAACAAGTCATCCACTAGCAACCCAGGTTGGGCTTGATATTTTAAAAAAAGGTGGTAATGCAGTTGATGCTGCTATTGCAGCAAATGCAGCTCTGGGGTTGATGGAACCTACCGGCAGTGGTATAGGTGGAGATCTGTTTGCTATTGTATGGGATGCAAAAACCCAAAAACTATATGGCCTTAATGCAAGCGGGCGTTCGCCAGCTTCATTAACATTAAATTATTTCATTGATAATGAACTGCAAAAAATTCCGGCATTTGGCCCATTACCTGTAACTGTTCCCGGATGTGTTGATGGTTGGTTTGAACTTCATGAAAAATTCGGTAAAATAGAAATGAATGAAATCCTGGCTCCTGCTATATCATATGCTGAAGATGGTTTTCCTCTTACTGAATTAATCGCTTATTATTTATCATTATCATTACAACGATTTGGTGATAAATATCCTAATATCAAAGAGACTTACTTCATAAACAGCCAAATACCTGAAAAGGGAGAGATATTTAAAAACCCTTTGCTTGCTCAAACATATAAAAAAATTGCAGCTGATGGAAGAGATGCTTTTTATAAAGGTGATATTGCCAGATCTATAAGTAAGTTTATACAAGAACAGGGAGGTTTTTTGTCATATGAAGATCTTGATAGTCATAAATCCGAATGGGTAGAGCCGGTCTCAACAAACTACCGAGGCTATGATGTATGGGAGTTACCTCCTAATGGCCAGGGAATTGCAGCCTTACAAATGCTTAATATTCTTGAGGGATATGATTTTTCAAAAATAGAATTTGGTAGCGCAATGCATATTCACTACTTCACTGAAGCTAAAAAACTAGCTTTTGAGGACCGCGCTAAATTTTATGCTGACATGGCTTTTGAAAATGTTGATGTTGAGACATTAATTTCAAAAGAATATGGCGCTGAACGCAGAAAGCTGATAAATGATAATTATGCTGGTTCGTATTCACATGGAGATATCACAGATGGAGAAACAATTTACCTCACTGTAGCTGATAAAGACGGTAATATGGTTTCTCTTATTCAAAGTAATTATCGTGGCATGGGATCTGGGATGGTTCCTCCAGGACTTGGCTTTATGCTTCAGGACAGGGGAGAATTATTCAACTTGAATAAAGAACATGCTAATACTTATGCTCCGGGTAAAAGGCCATTTCACACTATCATTCCTGCTTTTATAACAAAAGACGGAATGCCATATATCAGTTTTGGTGTAATGGGAGGAGATTTTCAACCAATGGGGCATGTTCAGATAATCATGAACATTATAGATTTCGGTATGAGCCTGCAGGAAGCTGGAGATGCACCAAGAATAAGCCATTCTGGTTCATCAACACCAACCGGTGATCCTTCCGGAGGAAAAGGAGAAATAAATCTTGAAAGTGGTTTTGATTACGCAGTTATTCGCAAACTCTTGAGCATGGGTCATGCTGTAGGATTTAAAAAAGGAATATATGGTGGATACCAGGCAATAATGTATGATAAAGAAAATGCTGTTTACTATGGTGCTTCTGAGTCGAGAAAGGATGGGCAGGCGGGGGGGTATTAAAATATTAACTAACCTTAATCATATATCTTTTCAATAACATATGGCGGGCGGTTTCTAACCTGATCTAACGTACGCCATAAATATTCTCCGATTATTCCCAGCATAAGCATTTGTATACCCGACAAAACCAATATTAATATCACTATTGGTGCCCATCCTTTAAAGGGTACATCGCCAACGAAATACGCAAAAACAATATAGAGGCTATATCGGATACCTAATGTAAAAAATAGTAGACCTAATAGAGACATTAATCTTAGAGGAAAATAAGAATATGATAAAACTCCATCTATCAGATACTTTATTTTTTTTGAAAAAGTCCATTTTGAAGTTCCTATTTCACGTTTTTTGCGGTTATATGGAATTATTTTTATTTTGTATCCTGTCCATAATATTTGTCCCTGCCAAAATGGATTTGTATCTTCCATTTTTAGAAGCACATTTTTTACTTTTTTACTAATAAGAACGAAATCAAAACCTCCTGATGGCATATTTTTAAAACTAAGACGTTTAATAATATTATAAAAAAAATAAGATGTCTTTTGTCTGAAATATTTTTCATCTCTTGACTGTCTTGAGCAAATAACTATTTCATATCTCTGATTTAAATAAGAATTAATCATTTGATTAATTAATTCTGGGGGATCTTGTAAATCCGCTGAAATGCTAACAATTATATCTCCATTTGCAGCAGAATAACCTGCATATATAGCAGGAAGTTGTCCAAAATTACGAGTGAATTTTATCAATTTGATCATTTCAGAATTTTCTTCCTTTATCTCTAATAATTCTTTAAAGGATCCATCATGGCTTCCATCATCAATAAAAAT
>JAIOTT010000119.1 GCA_021106655.1 Bacteroidales bacterium | reverse complement strand
TGTAAGAATAAGTTTTGTGGCAATCGCAACAGGAGTTCCGACAGTTTTCGCCATTGCCGTATTTACCTGATCATCACCATAAACAACCAGTGTAGAGCTTAATTGTTTTGCATCATTGTTTTTATCAGTATATTCAAACAAGTGGCGCATAACTATCATATCCTTGTCATCCGAACCTAATGTCCACTTTTCCTCAAGAAGTTGTTGGAGTATCTGAGCCGGAGTAGCATTTTTTAATCCTATCTTATTATCTTCAAAAACACCTAACCATTTAATTTTATCCATTACCTCTGAATCTTCCCTTATTCCCATATATACTGCCAGTTTGCTTTCAACAGGCATATTCAACTCATAAAAAAGAAAAGTATTAATAAATTCCCTGTAAGTCATATTTTCAGAGTTTTCGAGGGTATAGGTATCATCAGTAGCACCTAGCTGAACAAATACGTTCCAGGCTTCACAAAATCCAGGACGTCTTATCGTTCCTCTGTACATTGTTTGTATACTCTGCAATCCATATGTTTCACGATATTTCAATGAATCCCTGTTTGGATATATCTCAAAATTCCCCATATCAAGAATTGGTATTTTTATAAGTCTGTTAAAAAGCTCATGATATGGAATGTATTTATATTTACCATTACGAATAAATTTTGATACTCCCTGCCCTGCCAAAACAACGTTCCTTGGGTTCCATGTAAATTTATAATTCCAGGGGTTATTATCATATTCAGGTGCAACAAGTCCTCCTGTTGATGACCAAAAACCTGTAAGTTTCCCTCCTTCATCTTTTATCTGATCAATAATTTTCATAGCCGACATATGGTCGATACCGGGATCAACACCCAACTCATTAAAAAGTATAATTCCTGCATCTTTCGCAGCTCCATCAAGTGCTTTCATATCCGGGGTAACATAAGATGCCGAAACCATATTCTTCTTTAACTTCACACAAACTTCAGCAATTATTTGATGAAAACGGGCCGGCAATAAGGATATAACAATATCAGAGTTCGAAATATGATGCTTAACATCATTCTCATTATTCACATTGAAGCTAATTGCATGACCACATTCATGATCTTTAACTTTTTCTCTTGCTCTATCCACTTCAATGTCTCCTACAGTTACCTGCCAGTCATATTCAACAGCATGTTCCAGTAGGTATTTTATAAGACTAGGTGTTGATAATCCTGCACCCAACACTAAAATTCTCTTCATTTTTTAATTAATTTATTGACATTACAACTAAAACCTTATACCTAAAGAAATTCCTCAATATATTTATAATCTGGTGTAAGCTCCCCTTTATGTAGAATAACAGCTCTTTTAATTGGATTTGGTAGATTCAGATTTTCAAAAGAAACCTCATAATCAGCAACAGCAATAGCTGGTACAAATTTGAGCAAAGCTTCACTAAAACCAATAGAAGATTCACGAGGAAGTTCACTAGGTAAAATATCAACAGCCATTATTAGTAATCCCTCACCCGTATATCCAAATTCCGGCTTTCTGGTAAAAGGATTATAAACAAATATGGGATCTTCTATTTCAGTCCCCTTATGTGTACATTCGATTGAGCCACCAGGATCGCAGGTAATATCACCAATTATTTTTAGTTTAGGCTCACCCTCCTTATATATTTTCTCAAGATAATCTTTTGTAATGATCCTTGGATAATTATCATTCCAGTACATACAATTCATCAGTACACTTAAATGGGGTATATATTTTATAAATTGATCCTTATATTTCTCAGGATGATCATAATAATCATGAAGATCAAATTCCTGATTCTCATCAATGGGCTCAACCAGATCCCACTCAGAAAAAATTACTTTATAAACAATATTGTTTGGAAGATCCTCTCTCTCACGTAATGCAGGCAGATCTTCAGCTAATATCTGTTTTACAGGTAATAGACTAAAAATTTCCTGAGCACCCATAGAAACATTTCCATAACCGGTAAATCCAACTGTTAATGGGCATATTTCATCTGGCAGGCCTTTTTCTGCAATTTCGAGTCCAACTTCAGAAATTACTCTCTTTGCCTCATCAAGAGAATTATATTTATGTGACTGTTTTATTTTCAGAAAAGGGGTGTCATAACCAAAATGCTTTAAACGTAAACCCAACGACCATAATGAATTTATCATGCCTGCCAGGCCTGCATACTTTCCAAAGAATATCAAGCGTCTGCCCATTTCATCCACTATTTTCTCATATTCGATCAGAGTACATTTTTTGTCTATCATCGCCTTTAGCATTGGCATATTATACTCCTGACCTTTTATTACATGAGAGAAAAAGATATAAGTTTTTCCTTCCTCAAAAAATGATATTGGCATTTCCTTAACACCAAAAATCACAGGGGCCTTACTTAAATCATTCGTAACAACTGCACCTGCATCTTCAAATTCCTTATCAGGAAATATTCTTTTAGGAGAGCTTTCCACCAGGGCTTCCAGGCTATTATTATTTATCAATTTTTTAAGATGTTTTGGAATGATCGCCACACGTCGTTCCATTACATATTTATCTTCATGCCGTATTCCAATAATTTTATTCATGGTTATTTACATATTTTGTTTATTATGAACTTTGGAAAAGATCAAATTCAGCCCATCGCAAAATATTGTCATGATTGGCCAATAAAAGCTAAAACAATCAATATAGCTTAATATTTTTCCAAAGTTTTAAGGAAACAAACATACAAAATTTTGTATAGTAAAAATCTTTTTTTAGAAAATGTTATTGATGTATTATTAAATTGTTAAATTGTTATTATATTGCATCGTTGTTTGAAGCATTGACGCATCATTAAACTAAGCAGGGCATGCTAAGCAAAGATCAGTTAAACATTATAATTTTATTTTTTCTGGTGATCATATCACGCATATTTTTTATTTGGGAAGGATATGGAATTGAGGAAGATTCATGGGGGCTCGTACTTAATTCCATGGAAATCTCAAGTATTAAAGAATACATAATATCAAGGATGCCAGGCCACCCTGTTCAGGAATTATTACTGGCAGTTTTATGGAATATCAATCACTCTCCGGAAATCTATAATGGTTTAAGTGGATTATTCAGTCTTATCGTAGCTATTTACTTCTATCTTATTCTAAAGGAATTAAGATTCAAGAACCCTTTGCTTGCCTCATCAGCAATGGTGTTAACACCTGTTATATATATTGCAAGCACTTACACTATTGATTACATATGGGCGCTTGCTTTTATTATGATGAGTTACTATTATATTCTTCGGAATAGGAATTCTGTTGCCGGCATACTTCTTGGGCTTGCCATAGGCTGCAGAATAACAGCCGGTGCAATGATAATTCCTTTTTTATTTACAATATTAGTAAACAGTAGCAGAAATAACTTACGCCATTCCATAGTTTTTGCTTTTATGTGTGTTGTAACTGCATTAATAACTTTTCTTCCGGTGATTATTTTTTATGGAATTGACTCTATTAATTATTATGAACTACCCTACCCTCCTGTTTTCAAGGCTTTATATAAAGGTACTATAGGTGTTTGGGGAGCCTTTTCTTCAATAATTTTTGCCCTGATCATATTTCTTTTCTTACTTAAACAAAAACTTAGGCCTTATAATAAATCATATACCAAAAATGTAAATCATCTATTATTTTCATGGATTCTTGCAATAATATTATACTTCATCGCTTATTTTAAGTACCCTGAAAAATCAGCATTTTTGATCCCTGTAATTCCATTTATTATTTTATTGTTTGGATACCTTCTTAAACCGGGATACTTTAAAATACTTGCATACAGTTTAATTATTTCATCGTTCTTTATCAGTATAGATCTCACAGATAGATACCGTGGTGCAGGTTTTTCTGATCTGGCAGTAAAATTCAATATTTCAGGACAGGAAATATTCATTGATGTTCTTAATGGTCCAATATTTTCGGATAAATCAAAGAGAATAAACAAGCAAAACTTTACTAATAATATTGTTGATACCTATAATGGAATAAACAAGAAAACAGTAATTATTTGCGGATGGTGGTATAATCAGCTAAAGGTTAATCTTTTGGATCAACAAAGAAATAATTATGTAAGGCTTGTATCTTATGTTGATGAAAATCAGCTTAAAGAATTTATCAGGGATGGCTACAAAATCAAGCATCTGCCTGAACAGGATATTTCTAATGATTCAAAGTTCTTTTCAGATTATACCTCTCATTACTCCTCTCCTCTGTTAATAGAAATGACTAAAGTGAACTAGATTTACGAGTGACTAAAGTTGTAAGTAGCTAGAGATTAAGGGTTAGTTGGCCGGAGTCGGGAGACTCCGGTCAATATCATAAGTAATATTTAATTTAGATAAATTTAATTTCAAAAAAACACAAAACCTAAAGCATATTTCCTTATTTTCGCAAATTGAAAAAACAATATTTATAGGAGGAATAAAAAATGGCAAAACAAAAAAATGTGTACCTTTTTGGTAACGGTAAAGCTGATGGCAAAGCCGACATGAAAAACTTGTTAGGTGGAAAAGGTGCAAATCTTGCGGAAATGAACCTTATAGGTGTTCCTGTACCGCCAGGATTCACAATAACAACTGAAGTTTGTAATAATTTTTTTAATATCGGTAAAGAGAAAACAAAAGAGCTTATTGATGAAGAATTAAGAAGTGGAATGAGTTTCATTGAAGGATTGATGAAAAGTGGCTTTGGCGACAGAGATAATCCTTGTCTGGTATCTGTGCGTTCAGGGTCAAGAGCCTCTATGCCCGGTATGATGGACACTGTCCTGAATCTTGGCCTTAATGATGATGCAGTTGAAGGCATTGCAAGAAAGACAGGCAATCATCGCTTTGCATGGGATTCATACAGGCGTTTTGTACAAATGTATGGTGATGTTGTATTGGGTATGAAGCCGGAACTTAAAACTGACAGTGATCCTTTTGAAGTGATCATCGATGAATTAAAAGAAGAAAAAGGAATTATAAATGATAATGACCTTACAACTGATGACTTAAAGGAAATGGTGAGTCGTTTTAAAAAGGCTGTCAAGGATAAAACCGGCAATGATTTTCCTTACGATCCATGGGAACAACTCTGGGGTGCAATCATAGCTGTTTTTGGAAGCTGGATGAACGATCGTGCAATATTCTACAGGAAACTGAACAATATTCCTTCTGAATGGGGAACAGCAGTAAATATTCAGGCGATGGTTTATGGAAACATGGGTAGTGATTCTGCTACAGGTGTTGCATTTACCAGAGATGCAGGAAACGGAGAAGATATTTTTAATGGAGAATATCTTATCAATGCCCAGGGAGAAGATGTTGTTGCAGGGATAAGAACTCCTCAATTAATTACCCTGGAAGGATCTAAAAGGTGGGCAAAACTTGCAAATGTAACGGAAGAAGAGAGAGAAAAAGATTTTCCATCACT
>JAIOTT010000178.1 GCA_021106655.1 Bacteroidales bacterium | reverse complement strand
TGGGGTTACCGTTTTAGAAATAAAGGGTGCTAAGGTTATTAAGGGAGAAGACTTCTTATTTAAAAGCTCGGGAGAGGATTTTTCCAAAATGTGGGGCGAATAAAGCCCATATCCATCCTTCTTTAAGAATTATCACTTACTAGGTATTATAAAAAATAATACACAGCCGCTAGGCCGTGCACTGACAGTTGTCACCAATCGACAAATAATAATCACTGCATTCTGTAATTCATTTATCCTCCGTAATATCTTAATGCCTATCTTTGCACTTTTTTATCAACACACATTACCATACAATTACCAATAATTTTGTTACTAAATCAGAACTTAATGAGATTCGACGATCTACCTATTATTGAGCCTATATTAAAGGCTTTAAAAGATAAAAATTATACCGAACCAACATCTATACAGAGAAAAGCCATTCCTCTGGTTCTTAACAGAGATGATGTATTAGGGACTGCTCAAACCGGAACAGGTAAAACAGCTGCATTTGCAATTCCAATTATACAACTCATCGATCAGATAGGGTTTAACAATGGAGGCCGACCTAAGATAAATGCTCTGATTGTTACTCCGACACGGGAACTGGCAATACAAATTGATGAGAACATCCAAAGATATGGCAAATATACAGATGTAAAGAGCACCGTTATTTTTGGTGGAGTTAAGCAAGGCCCGCAAGTAGATAAACTAAAGAAGGGCGTACACATACTTGTGGCCACTCCAGGGAGACTATTAGACCTTATTGATCAGGGTTATGTCAATCTGAACGCAGTAAAGATTTTTGTGCTGGATGAAGCAGACAGGATGTTAGATATGGGATTTATCAATGATATAAGGAAGCTGCTTAAGTTGCTTCCTGAGAAAAGGCAATCATTGTTCTTTTCAGCAACTATGCCTGAAAGTATCATTAATCTCCAAAAGAAAATACTAAATAATCCCAGGAAGGTACAGGTAGATCCTGCTTCCTCAACTGCTGAAACTCTTGATCAATATCTCTATTATACCAATAGGAAAACAAAAAAAGATCTGTTACGACATATACTTCAGGATCAGGAAATCGATCAGGTATTATTATTTTCAAGGACAAAGCATGGTGCAGACAGAATTGCCCGTGATCTGAAAAAGTATAAGGTTAATTCAGCTGCTATACATGGTGACAAAGCCCAAAATCACAGGCAAAAAGTGCTGAAAGACTTCAAAGATGGGAAAATCAGCGTGTTGGTAGCAACTGATAGTGCAGCCAGAGGTATTGACATTGACAAGCTAAAATATGTCATTCTTTATGATATGCCGGATGTAGCCGAAACATATGTCCACAGGATAGGCAGAGCCGGCAGAGCCGGTGAAAAAGGGACAGCCATTTCCATATGCGAACCCGAAGAAAATGCATATATAAAGGATATTGAAAAGTTGATCAGGCAGAAGATAAAAGTTGTTAATAATAATCCTTTTCCACAAACAGATAGTCCTATGACAAATCAAGAAAAAAAGGAATGGAATAAGGAGAAACAAATAAGGAAACAAGAATTCTTTGCTAATAGGAAAAAGTCAAGATAAACCTGCTGGGAGCAATTGTTAAAAAAAAAGCTGCCGGACTTTGGGATAAAGCTGTTTTTTAGTTTAATTTTGGGAATCAATTAGAGTAAATAAACATATAAAAATAGTATCATGGCTAAATCTCAAGATTCAAAGAAAAACGTAAAAAAGGCGCCACTAAAAACAGCAAAAGAAAAAAAAGCGGAAAAGAGAGAAAAGAAAGCTAATAAGGGTTAGTCCTTTTTGAATTGCGTAATAAAAATAATGACAGCTTCTAATTATCCTTTTAGTAAAGTTCACAGTTTAGTATTTTTAATATTCACTGTAGTTTTATCTATGGTCACAAATTCATGCGACAATGGATATATTCCAAAGCCGCGGGCATATTTCAGGATCGACCTACCCGAGAAGCAATATATAAGATTAGATTCTATATACCCTTATTCTTTTGAATATCCGGTTTATTCTAAAGTTGTGCCAGATACATTCTCCTATTCCGGTAAAAACTGGATAAACCTCCACTTTCCTGCATTCAAAGGAATTCTGCATATTAGTTATAAAGAGGTTAATGATAATCTGCATAGTTATCTTGAAGATTCACGTAATCTTGTTGTTAAACATATACCAAAGGCAAGTGCAATAAATGAGGTTCTTTTTATTAATAAAAATGCAAAGGTTTACGGATTGTTATATGAAATTAAAGGCTCTACTACTGCTTCCCCATACCAATTTTATGTTACCGACAGTACAAATCATTTCGTAAGAGGTTCTTTATATTTTTATGTAACTCCTAATAATGATTCATTATCTCCGGTTATTGATTTTATACATAAGGATATTGAGCATATGATCAACACGTTTGAGTGGAGGAATTGAAGAAGTTTGGAGTTCGGAGTGCCTAAAGTTTAGAGTTGAAGAAGAAAATTATTTCATTTCCATTAATTATTATGTATATTTGTGTTCTCTTTAATTTATATTTTGTGTATTTTAAAGGGTTTAACATTTTTAGCCCGGGCTGCAGTCCGGGCTTTTTTTGATTTAAGGCAAACCAATTTTAATTTTTTACGTATATTTGAAGTCTTAGGAGTTTTAAAAAAATGAACATTCATATTGATTCCTGTATGAAAAGTATTTTTTTGCCACTAAATCTCTAAAGCACAAAATACCACTAAAAAATGATTAATTGCTATTCTATATTTTGTGGAATTTAGTGCCTTAGTGTTTTTGTGGCATTATATATATACTTTTTGTTATTAGGATTAAAAATTCTTTTTGTTTTACAATAATCTGACAGAATGTAAAATCGAGTAATGAATTAAATATTAGGGGAGGTCTTATGATTGAAACAATAAAAATCGGAACATTAAAATGGTATCATGTTCTGAACCCGACAGATGAAAATCTTAATTACCTTAAAGATAATTTTCATTTTCATCCCCTTGATATTGAAGATTGTCGCAGTGTAAATCAAAGGCCCAAGATCGATATCTATGATGATTATTATTTCCTGATCCTCCATTTCCCATCTTTAGATAAATCAGAAAAGTTAACCAAAACACGCGAAGTGAAAATATTTTGGGGTGAAGACTATATAATTACAATTGGTAAATCTCATTGGGTAGTTGCTGATATTTTTCATAAGGCTAAAGAACAACTTGAACGAAAAGAAAGCTTCGAAATAGGGACAAGTGATGCATTATTATACAAGATCCTTGAGAATCTGTTACGGGAGAGCCTTACTCTTGTGAGTAAAATAGGATTTGAGCTGGATTATATTAACAGGGATTTATTTAGTAAACGGCCTGAGAAAACAATTGTGAAAATATCAACTACAAGAAAGAACCTGATACTTGTCAACACGATTTTTAAACCTCAATTAAGATTATTCCATAAATTTGAAACAGGTGCTATTAAGGGATATGCTGAAAACATGGAAGATTATTGGGGTAATATTCTCGATTATTATCAGAAGATGTGGGACATGATTGAGGATTATGAGGAGCTGATTGAGGGGTTGTCAGAAACTTTTGATTCACTTCAGACTAACAGGATTAATGAGATAATGAAAGTTCTTACTCTCGTTTCCGCTATTTTGCTTCCACTGACGTTTATTACCGGGCTATATGGCATGAATGTAGGACTTCCTTTTCAGAATGATCCCAATTCATTTTTAGTAGTGATAATTGCAATGGTTATTATTGCAGGAGGTATGATATTGTTTTTTAAGCGAAAGCGATGGATGTAATCCCTAAAGATTAGTGATTAGCTATTAGTGATTAGCGATTAGTGATCTGCGATTTTTGATTCAAATTTTCTTTTTGAGGTATTAACCGATTTTACAAAGATTGATATTAGCTCGTTGTTTTCTTTCATTGCCTTTTGCAGGCTATTTTCTGACTTATATAGCTTTGCTTTATAAAGGATTTTGAGACACACATATGTTTCCCTAAGT
>JAIOTT010000257.1 GCA_021106655.1 Bacteroidales bacterium | reverse complement strand
ATGATATTAGCATAATTTGGTTCAAAATGTTTGGTCTTTCTTATGGTTATATCATCAATAAGTTAATCATGAGTTTGATTGCATTTATTGGAATGTATTATTTGCTCAGGAAAATAATCTCACCCCAAAATTATTTCCCTTATATTCTTGTAGGAGTTTCCTTATTATTCGCCTTGCTCCCTTTTTATTCATACAACCTTAGTGTATGTGGCCTGCCTTTGGTCTTGTATGCATTCCTTAATATTAGAGATAGGAAAAAATATCCTGTTAGCTGGCTTATTATCATATTACTTCCTTTTTATTCATCATTAGTTCTATCAGGCATATTTCTAATTGTAATATTGGTTCTTATACTGGGTTATGACATTTATAAATACAAGACATTTAACACCCTGTTTTTTCTTGGAATAGGCGTGCTTGGTCTTTTATATGTCATAAGTCATTACCCTTTATTTTATTCTTTTATCTCTGATTCTGCTTTTATCTCTAATCGCACAGAAATGGTTCATTTGGAATTGGGTTTATCAGATAGCTACGATTTAGTGGTTGACGTTTTTAAATCCGGACATTTTCATACAGAGAGTTTACACAAGTATATAATTTATCCGATAGCACTTGTTTTTATTTTGCAGTTTGTTTCCAAAAAGTTCGATAAGAAATATACAGCAATATTTATTTTTATTTTGCTAACGTCACTATTCTATGGATTCATCAATTGGGAGGTTTTAGGTCCAATTAAGAAAAATACTATGGCTATAGTCCCGCTACAGTTGGATCGCTTTTATTTTTTACATCCTATGTTTTGGTATTTGCTTTTAGGTATCTCTTTAACAGTAATTTCTACAAAATGGAGATTTGGAAAGTTTATAGCTATTGGAATAATATTATTTCAATTGGGGTACATTTTAAATAAGCATGAGCTTCGTACACAAAAAGATAAACCTTCATATCATCAGTTCTTTGCTCCGGAACTTTTTAAAGAGATTAAGCAATTTATTGACAGACCCATTGATTCATATAGAGTTATAAGTGTCGGGATTCATCCTTCAATCTCCCAGTACAACGGCTTTTATAGTCTGGATGGTTATTTCGCCACTTACCCTTTGGAGTATAAACATCAGTTCAGAGAAGTAATTTCCAAAGAGTTAGATAAGAGCCCCAAGCTGAAAAATTATTTTGACAATTGGGGAGGCAGATGTTATGCCTTTGTAGCCGAATTAGATCAGGATGGCGAGATTGCCGATGTTTATTTGAAACCTAACCCGCCTAAAATTAATAATTTAGATTTTGACTTTAAAGTATTAAAACAAATGGGAGGAGAGTATATTTTTTCCAGTGCTGAAATTGATACATTAAATAATCAATCAATTCATTTACTTAGAACTTTTGAGCATCCGGATTCTTATTGGAAAATATATCTATATAAGGTTAATTAAAACGAATAAAAGTTAATGTGTTGATATGATAATGTGTTAATTTGAAAATGAAATATTTAGAAATTTTATTACATTTGTCCGTTTACATGTAAAAAGGGAAATATTTTAATTGTAATTTCATAAATATGCTTAAGATTTCATTTAGGTATGGATTGAAACTATTGTTTACATTTATTGCGATAGTTATCTTTACAAGTAGTTTTACTCAAGCTCAAAACAATTATATTGCATTTCAGGAAAATCAGATATTCTCCAATGAAGGTACTAAACCCCAGCTCATCCTGAATGATAATGGAACCGAAAATGTAGAGTTAGAATACACATTTACAGGTGCTACCACTACTTTTAGAAAAGTCAATAACACTGAATATTGTTTTTTTCATATTGAGGGATTTAATATGATGGGAAAACCCGGGCAACCGGCTCTTCCCATGCATAACGATTTAATCGCAATCCCTGAAAATGCCAATCCAGAAATAACCATTGTATATACTCAATTTATTGAGTATCCCGGCTATATGATCCATCCGGCGCTTAAACCTGCACTTGATACTGAAGGCGCTCCTTCACCTGTTTTTGAGATTGATAAGAAGATCTACAATAAAAATAAGTTCTTTCCATCGGATGTTATCGAGATTGTCGAAATCCAAAAAATAAGAGGCATGTCTGTTGCCGTTGTCCAGATAAGGCCTACGCAATTTAATCCGGTAACTCAAAAGATCAGGGTTTATTCAAAAATTAAATACAGAATAGAGTTTAAAGGAACAAATAAAACATTTGATAATATTGGAACATACAACAGTGAACATTTTACGAATCTGTACAGCCGAACTCTTCTGAACAGTAAAAACATACCTAAAGGGATTAAAGGCTATAATCCCAATGATCCTTCAAAAAATTATATTATCATCACTCACGATAATTACCTGGATGCAGCTGACTCTCTTGCAAACTGGAAGCGACAAATTGGATATGGTGTTGAGGTCATATCACGGTCAAGCTGGACAGAGAATGAAATTTTTACGGATATTGCTCAACGGTATTACTCATGGATTCCACGCCCTGATTATTTTGTGATCATTGGTGATCAACAGGATGTGCCTGCAATTATGATCAATAATTATCCCACCGACTTGTATTATGCCTGCATGGATGGATCAGCAGATTATTCCCCTGATATGGCTCATGGACGGATCTCTGTATCTTCTCCGGTTGAAGCTATGGATGTGATTGTAAAGATCATCAATTATGAAAGGTCGCCTGTAAGTGATCCCGATTTTTTCTCAACAGCTCTTATTTGTGCTCAATTTCAGGACAATGACACTAATGGTTATGCCGACAGGAGATTCACTCATACAGCAGAAAATATCAGAGACTATTTGCTTACCCAGTCATACGACGTTAACAGGATATATTATACAGATTATGATGCACATCCTACCAATTTCAATGATGGGTATTATTCAAACGGAGAGCCAATACCTCCTGAGCTTCTCAAGCCTGCTTTTAAATGGGATGGAGGGCCGCAGGCAATAATAAACAGTATCGACAGTGGTAAGTTTGTGGTGCTTCACAGGGATCATGGTTATGTTGGAGGTACGGGTTGGGCACATCCGTATTTTACAAAACCTT
>JAIOTT010000125.1 GCA_021106655.1 Bacteroidales bacterium | reverse complement strand
GGGTATCCAAAAACAAAAGTAAAATCTCCTTTTTTATATCCTTTTAATGAAATTGGGATAGAATACTTAGGTTTATACGGAACATTATCCTCAGAGTACTCAGCAGGGTTATTGTCCTTATCTGCATATATTCTAAAAACTGAGAAATCGCCGGTATGTCTTGGCCACATCCAGTTATCAGTATCCCCTCCAAATTTACCAATGTTTGATGGAGGAGCTCCGACAAAACGAATATCCTTAAATACTTCTGTTATAAAAAGGTAATATGCATTCCCGTGAAAAAAGGGTTTGATCAAAGCTTTATAATGAGTGTCTTCAATAGCTTTAT
The DNA here is from genome assembly GCA_021106655.1 of Bacteroidales bacterium. Lineage (GTDB taxonomy): Bacteria > Bacteroidota > Bacteroidia > Bacteroidales > SMBSF77 > SMBSF77. The sequence goes on along the minus strand of JAIOTT010000125.1, from coordinate 15,961 downwards.
CAGTAATCTCTTTAATATTCTCCTTAATTATCTTCTCTCTTTCAGCTTCGCTCAAATTAACGTTAACATTATTAAGAACTTTTTCAGTAACATCTTCCATCCTTACCAGAAGTGTAACTTTTAATCCGGGGCTGGGGATTTCTTCAGAACCATCTGCAGCCCAAAAACCATTAGTGAGATAATCATGATCAAGAGAACTGAGTTTTTGTATGCTCCCATAACCACAATGATGATTTGTCAATATCAGCCCCTGATCTGAAACAATTTCTGCTGTACATCCGCCACCAAAAAGGACAATGGCATCTTTAAGACAAGACTTGTTAATACTATATATATCTTCTGCATCCAGCTTCAATCCCATTTTCTGCATATCTGCTTCGTTAATTTCTCCAAGGAGTAAAGGTATCCACATACCTTCCCCGGCTTTTGCTAATGGGTTATTTATCAGAAATATTAAGATAAAGAGAGCGAATAAAGTTTTCTTCATAATAATAGAATTAACATTAATTTTGATATTAAAGATTGATTTAATTATCCTGTACTGCTACTAAAGACATCATAATATTAGCATTAAGTGGCAATTTTGCTACTTCCATAGCTTCACGTGCCGGCGAATTTTCAGAAAAGTAAATTGCATAAACTTCGTTTATTTGTGAAAAATCATTCATGTCAGAAATAAATAAGGATACTTTTACAACATTAGAAAAATCCATACCTGCTTCTTTTAATATCGCAAGATGGTTTTCCATTACTTGTTTTGCCTGTGCTTTAATATCACCATCAACTAATTTATTTACTGATGGATCTATTGCAATCTGCCCTGACACAAATAAAACACCATTTGCCAGTACTGACTGATTATACGGTCCAACAGGAGCAGGTGCATTTAAGCTGTTAATTATTTTTTTCATTTTATTTAATTGATTGACTATAGAATCTTCAAAATTATAAAAAAATACCACAAAAGCACGATCCCGACATTTAACAGAACACAAAACAATAAATGCCAGCCATTAACATTAGTGGGGTTTTGTGCTTTAGTAGCGAAGAACTGATTCTGGAGAGTATGTTCAAAGTTAATTAATAAAACTAATTTTATATTTTTGTTGGACTAATAGAATCTCATGATGCGTAAACTAACTGCTGATTACATATTTCCACTTAACAGAAGTCCTGTTAAAAACGGGATATTGATCATCGACGATTATGGATCAATAATTGACCTCCTTCCAAATGAAAGAAAGGAGTGCATGACAGAAGATATAGAAGTGTTTAATGGTTTTCTTTGTGCAGGTTTTGTCAACTCACACTGTCACCTTGAGCTTTCTCATCTCAAAAATCTTATCCCTCCTCATGTCGGACTTGATAATTTCATAGCTTCACTTGAGCAATTGAAATCTACTTCGAATTACGATGATATAATTTCAGGCATGGAAAGTGCAGAAGAAGAGATGATAAAAAATGGGATAGTAGCAGTCGGTGATATTTCCAATTCTTCTGATTCCTTCCGGATAAAAGAAACAAGCAAACTGGTTTATCACAGTTTCATTGAGATATACGGGTCCAACCCTGAGCAAGCTGAAAATATCTTTGATAGTGCATTGGCCCTTTTAAAAAAAATACTGGCTAATACATCCAATAATAAAGCATCGATTGTTCCCCACTCCACATATTCCGTTTCACAGGCATTATTTAAGAAAATTCGGGAATTTGCCGAAGAAAACAATAGTATTATTAGCATACATCATCAGGAAAATGAGGATGAAAACCTGTTCTTTTTTAATAAGACCGGAAAGATAGTTGAGAGAATGAGCCGCTTTGGGGTGGATATTTCAGAATTTAAAGCAAACGGGCAACGGCCGATAGAGTCTGTTGCAGGTTTCCTCCCTGAGGCTTCCAACATTCAGCTTGTGCATAACACCGTGTCAGTTGATAAGGATATTTCATTTGCTAAAAACAACTTTAGCAAAATGTATTTCTGCCTCTGTCCAAACGCCAACATTTACATTGAAAACAAGCTTCCTGATATTAAACTTTTTTTTGAGTCTGGCGCAAAAATCACAATAGGCACTGATGGGGCGGTATCCAATAAGGATCTTTCTATTCTTAATGAACTAAAGACAATATCGCAAAATTATCAGGATATCCCATTACATGAGTTATTAAGATGGGCTTGCCTGAATGGGGCTGACTTTTTGGATATATATGATACTTTTGGAAGTTTTGAAAAATCAAAGATCCCCGGAATAAATCTGATTGAAAATGTTGATATTCAAAATATCAGTTTGACAAAAGAAAGTAAAATAAGAGTAATTGTGTAAAAGCCTTAATTACCATTCATCAGCTTTCTTTACTTTTTCTACCATTCCCGCAGTCAAATCTGCTATCAATGACTTAGTATATGTATGCAGTTGCATGATATAATCATCCCATTGCGGATTATATGCCGGAGCATTCTTGTCCAGCCATCTTTCTACAGGAAATCTGGATGTCTGTTGAAAATTAAAATCTGTTATAGTATATCTGTATCTTCCTTCTTTACATTCGAGTTTTATTGAATACGAGATCAGGCCGGCATCAATTTTTCTTTCTTCATCATCAATATAATAAATTTTAAACCTGGCAATTCCTTGTATCACACCATCATCACGATTTCTAATTTTCGTAACACCTGTTGGATTCGGGTAAAAAGAATTGATCCATGCAATTCCTCTTACATAAAGGTCATCAATTGTTCCATTAGCAGTCAAAACCTCCTTGTAAGTAATTTTATTTGTTTCACTGTCAATTGGCACTATCGATGTTGAATCCTGCCCCTTTAATGCAGTATTTGCAATAATCCCGAGGGCAATAAGTAAAGATATTCTATTCAGCCAATTTTTCATGGAATTTTTTTTAATCATACTGTGTTACTTCATTACAAATTTCAAACCATTATTTACAAAAGTAAATTAAAAAGATTTATTAGCACCATGGAGTTTTTAACAATTGGTTTTTGCTAAAAAAAAGCCCATTATCATAATGATAATGGGCTTGAAATATATATATGTTGGAATTTTTACATCATTCCCGGCATTCCGCCACCCATACCTGGCATTCCGCCACCCATTGGAGGCATAGCAGGTGCGTTTTCTTCTTTATGTTCAGTAAGAACACATTCAGTAGTTATAAGCATTCCTGCAATAGAAGCTGCATTTTCAAGTGCAACACGTGCAACTTTTGTAGGATCAATTACACCTGATTCATAAAGATTTTCATAAACCTCGGTTCTTGCGTTAAAACCAAAATCTCCTTTTTCAGACATTACTTTATTAACAACAACTGAACCTTCCATTCCTGCATTTTCAACTATTTGGCGTAATGGTTCTTCGAGAGCTCTGGTGATAATAGCTATTCCTGTATCTTCATCTTCGTTTTCTCCCTTAAGGGCTTTTACATTTTCAATTGCTCTAAGATAGGCAACACCTCCACCAGGAATTATTCCTTCTTCAACGGCAGCTCTGGTAGCATTTAATGCATCATTAAAACGATCTTTTTTCTCTTTCATTTCAACTTCACTGGCAGCACCAACATAGATGACGGCAACGCCACCTGCTAATTTTGCCAGTCTTTCCTGAAGTTTTTCTTTATCATAGTCAGATGTTGTTACCTCAATCTGAGCTTTGATTTGAGAAATTCTTGCTTCAATTTGCTCTTTTTCTCCTTTACCACTTACAATAGTAGTATTCTCTTTGTCGATGCTGATTTTTTCAGCTTCACCAAGATAAGAAATATCAGCAGATTCTAGTTTATATCCTCTCTCTTCTGAAATCACTGTTCCGCCTGTCAATATTGCAATATCTTCGAGCATCTCTTTTCTTCTGTCACCAAATCCCGGTGCTTTAACAGCAGCGATTTTCAATGAACCTCTGATCTTGTTTACAACGAGGGTTGCAAGGGCTTCCCCTTCAATATCTTCAGAAATTATAATAAGAGCTCTTCCAGATTGTGCAACTTTTTCCAGAATAGGAAGCAAATCTTTCATTACTGATATTTTCTTATCATAAATAAGAATATAGGGAGTCTCATAAACAACTTCCATTTTCTCTGCATCTGTAATAAAATAAGGAGAGATATAACCTCTGTCGAATTCCATACCTTCAACCACAGTAACTTCTGTGTCAATACCTTTTGCTTCTTCAATAGTAATAACACCTTCTTTTTTCACTTTCCCCATAGCCTCGGCTATCAGTTTTCCTATACTCTGGTCATTATTAGCTGACACACTAGCTATCTGTTCGATTTTTTCGCTACTGTCGCCTATTTCTTTGGATTGCTTTTTTAATGATTTAACAGCAGCTATAACTGCTTTATCCACACCCCTTTTCAGGTCCATTGGATTTGCACCTGCAGTAACATTTTTAAGTCCGGTACGAACTATGGCCTGCGCCAAAACAGTTGCTGTTGTTGTTCCGTCGCCTGCAATATCATTGGTTTTAGAAGCTACTTCCTTAACCATTTGTGCACCCATATTTTCGACATTATCACTTAATTCGATTTCTTTTGCAACAGTTACACCATCTTTTGTAATAGTTGGAACACCAAATGATTTATCAATAATTACATTTCTTCCCTTTGGGCCTAAAGTAACTTTAACTGCATCAGAGAGTGCATCAACACCCGCTTTTAAGGCTTCACGAGCTTTAATATCAAATATTATATCTTTTGCCATTTTGTTTATTTTTTATAATTTATAAATTAATTTTGTTTCTTGTTTTGATAAAAATTTCTTTAGATGGATCAGATAATAGCTACTACATCTGATTCTCTCATTATCAGGTAGTCTTCACCTTCAATAGTAATTTCAGTACCTGCATATTTACCATATAAAACACTATCCCCTATTTTAACGGTCAAGGGTTCATCCTTCTTTCCTTCTCCAACAGCAACAACTTGTCCTCTCTGTGGTTTTTCTTTTGCAGTATCGGGAATAATTATTCCGCCTACAGTTTTCTCTTCAACATCAGCTGGTTGAATTAGAACCCTATCTGCTAATGGTTTAATGTTTACTTTAGTCATTTTTCAATTGATTTATGTTATACAATATTTTTGCTTCGTATATTCTCGCCTGTCATATTTTGTGCCAAAATTAATTATCATATAATTATTAGACATTATTACAGTCTTCTCTTAAGAACAAAAAAAAATGTCAGAAAGGTCTGACATTCTGACATTATTTTAATAACAATTTGCTTTCGTTTTTTACAATTTTCTCTGAATCTCCTTTTCTTCATAACCTTCAATAATATCACCAAGCTTCAGATCGTTAAAATTCTCAATATTTAATCCGCATTCATATCCGCTTTGTACTTCTTTCACATCATCCTTAAAACGCTTGAGAGACCCTAACATTCCCTGATAAATAACAATACCATCACGAATAAGTCGAATTTTTGTGTTTCTTGAAATTTTACCATCCAAAACCATACAACCAGCCACGGTACCAACTTTTGTTATCTTAAAGACTTCTCTAATTTCGAGGTTACAAATTATTTTTTCTTCAATATCTGGCGACAACATACCTTCGATGGCAGATTTTATTTCTTCCTTGGCAGTGTATATTACAGAATATAGGCGTATATCTATTTCTTCCTTTTCAGCAAGTTTCCTTGCACCCAATGATGGTCGAACCTGGAATCCGATAATGATTGCATTTGAAGCAGAAGCAAGTAAAACATCAGATTCTGTAACTTGCCCGACAGACTTGTGAATAATATTAACCAGGACTTCCTCTGTTGATAAATTCTGCAAGGAGTCTGACAAGGCTTCTACAGAACCATCAACATCAGCTTTTACAATAATATTTAATTCTTTAAAATCACCAATTGCAATACGTCGGCCAATTTCGTCGAGTGTAATATGTTTTTGTGTTCTTATTCCTTGCTCTCTTTGAAGTTGAGTCCGTTTTGTTGAGATCGCTTTTGCTTCACGCTCATCTTTCATGACATTAAAAAGATCACCTGCTTGTGGAGCACCATTAAGTCCTAAAATAAGAACAGGAGTTGAAGGACCTGCTTCATTTATTCTCACATTACGTTCATTATACATTGCTTTAACCTTACCAAATATATTCCCGGCAAGAACAATATCTCCAATCCTCAACGTACCATTCTGCACTAAAAATTTAACCACATAACCTCTTCCTTTATCAAGTGAGGATTCAATTATTGATCCAAAAGCTGGTTTTTGTGGATTTCCTTTCAATTCCAGCATTTCTGCTTCTAAGAGTACTTTTTCCAAAAGCAGGTTAACATTATCACCTTTCTTTGCAGAAATTTCCTGACTTTGTGCTTTTCCTCCCCAATCCTCAACAAGAATATTTATTTTTGAAAGTCCTTCTTTTATCTTTTCAGGATTGGCATTAGGTTTATCAATCTTATTTATTGCGAATACCATTGGCACTCCTGCTGCCTGTGCATGATTAATAGCTTCAACCGTTTGAGGCATTATAGAGTCATCAGCAGCAATAACGATTATTGCAACATCAGTAATTTTTGCTCCTCTGGCACGCATTGCAGTAAATGCTTCATGGCCCGGAGTATCAAGAAAAGTAATGTACTTGTCTTCACCAACCTTAACTTCATATGCTCCAATATGTTGTGTTATCCCACCGGCTTCACCGGCAATAACATTCGTTTTTCTAATATAATCAAGCAAGGATGTTTTTCCATGATCAACATGTCCCATCACTGTTACAATCGGTGCACGATCAGTAATGTCTTCAGGGTTTTCATGGTTATCCTGATGGTTGAGCAATTCCTGAACTTCAACACTAACAAATTCAACATCAAATCCAAATTCTTCGGCTACCAATGACAGTGTTTCAGCATCCAGACGTTGATTTATTGAAACAAATAATCCAAGTGTCATACATGTTGAAATGATTTCATTTACCTGTACATTCATCAAAGTAGCAAGATCGTTAGCTGTTACAAACTCTGTCAGCTGTATTACTTTTTTACCGTCTTCAAGTTTTTCAGATTCTTTTTGCCTTGATTCACTCAGATGTTCCCGTTTTAATTTTCTGTGCTTGGCACCTTTTGATTTACCGGTAGAGCTTAATCTTTGTAGAGTTTCTTTTATTTGCTTCTCAACATCCTCTGCAGAAGGTTCCGGTTTTAATATTTCTTTCTTCCCTTTTTTATCTTTAAATTTAGTCTTTGATCTTGCTGTTTTTTGACCACCCTCATTTATTTTATTAATATCTCCCGGATGTTTTTTAATCCTCTTTCTTTTTTTCTTTTTTTCTTTTACTTTCTCATCAGTTGATGATGCAACCGGTTTTTTCTCTGGTTTTTTAATTTCCGGCAACTTAATAGAACCTATAATAGTTGGGCCTTTAAGTTTTTCAAATTCGGTTTTTATAAAGTTCTCCTCCTTGGTCAAATTTTCTTCTTCAACTATCAATTCCGTTTCAGGAGACTTATCCTCTTTTTCTTTAACATCAACTTCTTTTGGTTTTTCCTCAAGAACAGTTTCTTTTTCTACAATATCTTCTTCTTTCTTCTTGGGCTTTTTACTTTCTTTGTCTTTCTTCTTTGGTTTTTTACTCTCTTCTTCTTTTTTCTTTTCTTTTTCTTTAGTTTTCTTCTTAGCCGGTTTTTTTGGATCTATTGTTTCAAGATCTATTGTGCCAATAATCTTAAGGGGGGAAGCTTTGTCAGGTTTTGCAACATCAGCTTCTTTTGGATGATCTGCTTCTTTTGTTTTTGATTCTTCTCCGGTAGTAGCTTTAGCAGTTTTCTTCTTTTTCTCAATTGTTTCAACAGCATCCTCTTTGGTTTCTTTCAGCGCTTTCTTTGCCCTTGCTTTTCTCTTTGGTTTTTCTTCAGGTTTTTCTTCAGGTTTTTTTTCTATTGGGGGTTTTTCCTCAACTACTTCTTCCTTTTCTTCCGGTATTTTAACTATTGGGCTATCCTTTTCCTCAATAATTTCAGGAACATCCGGTGCTTTTTCCTCCTGTTTTAAAGTATCCACCTGGTAAGCAGCCACATTTTTGATAATCAGCTCCTCTTGTTCAATTTCTTTATCAATTGTTTCAGTAGTGCTTTTTCTGTCTTGAATGGAGATTGTTTCACGATTCGTAAAGTCTAAGCCTATTTTTGCTGCTTCCTCTTTGACAGTTTTTTCTGATTTGAATTCATCAAGCAGGATACTATAAAGTTCTGGTGAGATTTTAGTATTTGGATTACTTTCAACCTCATGACCTTTTTTCTTGAGATATTCAACAATAGTAGATATACCAATGTTAAATTCCCTGGCAACCTTACTAAGTCTCACTGGTTTTTTCTCTACGGTCATATTATTTTTTAGATCTGCGCCCAATAGAAATTAATTTTGAGTTTATAAAAGTACTATTTTAAAATTATCATTTACAAATACTGCCGGAAATTGAAATTATTCTGTTTTACCAATAATAATTCTGAACAAAAACATTCCTTATTCAAATTCAGCAGTAAGTATTCTCATCACTTCTTTTATTGTTTCTTCTTCAAGATCAGTTCTATCAACCAGTTCTTTCGGGGTTTTATCGATAATGCTTTTAGCAGTATCACAACCTATATGTTTGAGTTCATCAATTATCCACTGATCAATTTCATCAGAAAATTCCTGAAGATCTACATCTTCGCTGTCGATATCTGTATCTCTGTATACGTCGATTTCATAACCTGTTAGCTGCCCTGCCAATTTAATATTGAAACCTCCTTTTCCAATAGCAAGAGAAACCTGATCAGGCTTCATATAAACATCAGCTTTTTTCTTTTCCTCATCCAGGCTGATAGAAGTTATTTTGGCCGGGCTTAAAGAACGAGAAATGTACAAGGAAGAATTAGTTGTATAATTAATAACATCAATATTTTCGTTTTTCAATTCCCTGACAATTCCATGAATTCTGGATCCTTTCATACCAACACATGCACCAACAGGATCAATTCTGTCGTCATATGATTCAACAGCAATTTTTGCTCTTTCACCTGGTACTCTGACAATTTTTTTAATTGTTATAAGGCCGTCATACACTTCAGGAACTTCTGCTTCAAACAGCTTTTCCAGGAATGTGGATGATGTCCGAGATAAAATAATAAAAGGAGTACTGTTTTTCATTTCAACTTTTGAAACTATTGCTCTTATCGAGTCGCCTTTCCTATAAAAATCAGATGGAATTTGTTCGGATTTTGGCAGAATCAATTCAATATATTCATCATCCAATACCAAAATTTCTTTTTTCCACACCTGGTAAACTTCGCCGGTTATTATTTCACCAATACGTTCCTTATACTTTTTATAAACATTATCCTTTTCAAATTCCTGTATTTTCGAAATCAAATTCTGGCGTATAGATAAGATCTCCCGCCTTCCAAAATCTGCCATTTTTATTTCTTCCGACACTTCTTCCCCAACTTCAAAGTCGGGTTCTATTTTTATTGCTTCTGACAGACTTATTTGTGAATTCGGATCTTCGAGTTCTGCATCATCAACTATATCTCTGTTTCTCCATATTTCCAGGTCACCTTTATCAATATTTACAATTATGTCAAAATTATCAGCAGAACCGTATTTTTTTTCAAGCATATGTTTAAAAACATCTTCGAGTATTCTCATCATGGTTTCGCGATCGATGTTTTTAAATTCTTTAAATTCAGAAAAAGTTTCGACTAAATTTATGTGTTCCATTTTTTAGAGCATTGGTAAATTAGTATGATTAATTATAGTAGTTCAAATAATTTATTTTTTTCGCTTCTTAAAAGATATAACAGCTTTAGTTTCTTTTATATCCTTTAATAATAATTTAATATTCCCGGTTACAACAGTGATCTTTTTTTTCTTATTATCAGGTGGGAGTACTTCCAGTTCAATTTCATTATCATCAACCGCAATTAATATCCCGGCTTTTTTCTCCCCACTTTCTAATATTACCTGAATTTCCCTCCCAATATTTTTAATATATTGCCTTTTTACTTTGAATCCTCTATCAAGTCCGGATGAAGAAACCAATAGTTCAAAGTCTTCTTTATCTCTATCCAGATTAGACTCAATATAGCGGCTCACCCGAATACAATCACTTACTGTCAGATCTTCATCGCTATCCAGATATACATAAATGCGGCTGTCAGAAGTGACATTAACATCTACAAGAAACTTTTCTGTCCCTTCCAAATTCTGATTTACTAATTTTTCGATCAATTCCACACTAAGCATAAAGAAGTTATTTCAATAAAAGAGGGGACTATTGTCCCCTCAAATTCAAATTTCGTTATATTTGATATGATAAAGTAAATTTATCCTTCTCCTCTTCAAATCGGCTGCAAATATACAAAAATTATTTAATGCAAAACATTTCCCTTAATATTTTAACATAAAAGACTCGTTCATCGATCCATGTACGCTTCGCCAAACTATGAAATAAGCTCTTGGAGTCAGGAGACTCTGCATAGCTCTGGGGCACTCATACGTAGGCGAGTGCCAGCTTTTTGTCTGACCTTGGGGACTCCGCTCAGCTTAGTGACTCAAAATGATCAGATAGTAACGATTAATGGGTAAAATTATGCTAAAAGCCTGCAATTTATAATATTATCTTTCTAATATAAGGATATAACTTGAAAATATACTTAATTTTTTATACCTTTGCTTTTTAATTCAGAAGAAAAATCCCTATATATGAAAAAATCCAAAGTTTTATTCGTTTCACAGGAGATTCTTCCTTACATGAAAGAGAGCCATATGAGCAATATTGGCCGTTATTTACCACAGGGAATTCAGGAGAGGGGTAAGGAAATCAGGACATTTATGCCACGTTTTGGAAATATTAACGAGAGAAGAAATCAGTTGCACGAGGTAATCAGGTTATCCGGAATGAACCTTATTATTGATGATTCTGACCATCCATTGATAATTAAGGTGGCATCCATACAATCGGCAAGAATGCAAATATATTTTATTGACAATGAAGATTATTTCCAAAGAAAATTTGTTTTTAATGACAAAAATGATAAATTTTTCTCTGATAATGATGAACGAGCGATTTTCTTTTCCAGGGGTGTTATTGAAACTGTAAAAAAACTTGGATGGCCACCAGACATTGTCCATTGTCATGGCTGGATGACCAACCTCATTCCACTTTACATAAAAAAAGCTTTTAAGGATAACCCATTGTTTTCAGATACAAAAGTTGTGTATTCCCTCTATGATGATGATTTCAGCGAAACCATGAATAGTGACTTTGCCAGAAAAATAAAGCTCCCGGGAATAACAGAAAAAAATCTTAAATACTATAAAGACCCAAACTACGTTAACATCACAAAATCTGCAATTGATTTTTCTGATGGAATAATTGTTGGTAGTGAACAAATCAACTCAGATGTATTAAGCTATCTCAAGAAAACAGAAAAACCGGTGCTTGATTTTCAATCGATTGATACATATATCGATGCTTATTCTGGTTTTTATGATAAAATAATGGAAACAGAGTAAGATTAATTAAAAAATTGAAAATTGTTTTATTACGAAAATTATTGGCACATTGAAGAGTTTTGGGTTGATCATTAGAATATATGCTGCATTATTATTAATAATTCCTGCTATTTTTGTCTCTTGTGAGAAAGATCCTAAAAAAATTGGAGTTGACATTCAACCCCCTGAGGATAAACTTCCTGTACATCATACTGATACTTCATCCTTAATTTCTTATTCCGTTAGGGAAGACTCCGTCCGGACAGATGAGCTTTCAATAAATCTGCTGGGTAGCAATTTTGATCCTGTCTTTGGAAAAACCATTGCATCGTTTGCTACACAGGTCAGGATGTCAAAATCAGGTATTGATTTTGGAGAAAACCCAAGGGTTGATTCTCTCATTCTGTCGATGGTATATGTGGGTTATTATGGTGACATAAATACTACACAAACTGTTCGTGTATACGAATTACTTGAAGATATTTTAATTGATAGTTCATACTACTCCAACAAAAAAGCACAACATTCAGATATTGACCTTGCACATCATACTTTTATTCCAAAACCTAATGATAGTCTCATCGCTGACGGAATAACACAGCCCCCCCAGTTACGAATAAATCTTAGTGCTATCAGTCCAATATTGGCAAACAAAATTTTTAATGCTTCTGAAGATGTACTTGCTGATAATGATCAGTTCCTGGAATATTTTAAGGGTTTGTATATCACAACCGACCCTCTTAATTATGAGGGTTCTATTCTATATTTCAACATGATAACCGCAACTTCATCTCTGACATTGTATTACAGCAATGACAGTTTGGATGGCCTAAGCTTTGATATGCTTATAAATGAAAATTGTACTAGGTTCAACCAATATGAGCATTTTAATTATGATTTTGCAGATCAGCAACTCAGAAAACAAATTATTTTTACAGATACAACTCTTGGGAAAGATATCCTTTACCTCCAGGCGATGGGTGGAGTTAAATCCATGATCAGATTTCCTTATCTTAGTAATTTCACTGCAACGACAAAAGTTGCTGTTAATGAAGCTGTCCTTTATTTACATAATAATAATGCAGATAGTGAGTATGATGCACCCATATCTCTTACTTTACTTAGATTAGATGAAGACGGCGATTTAGTCCTGCTTACTGATTATTTTGAAGGTAGTGACTATTTTGGTGGTGTATATGATGAAGGCAGTTCTTCTTACAAATTCAGGATTACCCGGTTTGTTCAGGAAGTTCTGAGTGGAGAATTAACAAATCCGGTATTGAATTTATCAATCTCCGGAGCATCTACAATAGCAAACAGAGTAGTCCTGAACGGACCGGAAAATCAAATAAACAAAATAAGATTAGAAATTACTTATATTGAATTGGATTAGTTGCTGCTTACATTCCTGAGATATATATTCGTATTTTTGTAAAAAGTTTCTTATAATAAATTTTATTATGTGTGGAATTGTAGCTTATGTTGGTCCTAAACAGGCCTATCCAATACTCATAAAAGGGCTTCAACGCCTGGAATACAGAGGATACGACAGTGCCGGTATTGCTATTCTCAATAAAGACCTGAAGCTGTATAAAACCCAGGGCAAAGTTTCCGATCTTGATCAACTAGTTAAAGAAAAAGATATTGGTGGTACAATAGGTATTGCTCATACCAGATGGGCAACCCACGGAGAACCTAATGACGAAAATGCACATCCTCATTATTCATTTTCAAAAGATATTGCGTTAATTCATAATGGAATTATTGAAAATTATACTGCTTTAAGGAAAACCTTAATTAACAGAAAATATAAATTTCGTAGTGATACTGATACTGAAGTGCTTGTGTATCTTATTGAAGATATCAAAATAAACGAGAAGGTAAACCTTGAAGAAGCAGTACGTATTGCTCTTAATCAGGTTGTGGGTGCATATGCTATTGTTGTTCTTTCAAAGGATGAGCCAGATAAACTTATAGCAGCCAGAAAAGGCAGTCCGCTGGTTATTGGAATGGGAAAAGATGATTTCTTTGTTGCATCAGACGCAACACCTATTGCTGAATACACAAAAAATGTTGTTTACCTGGAAGAAGAGCAAATAGCAATAATAAAAAAAAATATTCCTCTTAAAATAATTGATATAAAAAAACATAAGATAACTCCCTATGTTCAAAAACTGCAGGTAAATCTGAATGTCTTGGAAAAAGGCGGTTATGAGCACTTTATGTTAAAGGAGATATTTGAACAACCCCGGTCTATTCGTGACAGTATGAGGGGAAGATTAAGGGCTGACAAGGGAATTGTTAATCTTGGAGGCATTAGAGATTATGAGCAAAAAATAGTAAATGCTAAACGTATCATTATTATTGCATGCGGGACTTCCTGGCATGCTGCATTGCTGGGAGAATATATTATAGAAGGCCTTACACGTATTCCTGTTGAAGTCGAGTATGCTTCTGAATTTCGTTATCGAAACCCAATCATTCATGAAAATGAAATAGTAATAGCTATCTCACAATCTGGTGAAACTGCCGACACTCTTGCAGCAATTGAACTTGCAAAAGAAAAAGGCGCAACTATTATTGGAATATGTAATGTTGTCGGGTCATCTATTGCCAGAGCAACACATGCCGGGTCGTATACACATGCCGGCCCTGAAATTGGAGTTGCATCCACAAAAGCATTTACTGCACAAGTAACTCTCCTTACCCTACTTGCTCTTCGTTTGGCTGAAAAAAAAGGAACTATTACCAGGTCCAGGTTTCATCAGATATTAAACGATTTGGACGATATCCCTCATAAAGTTGAGGAAACCTTAAAAACTAATGATAAAGTTATTAAAATTGCTGAAAAATTTAAAGACTCACCTAATGCCCTGTATCTCGGTCGGGGTTATAACTTCCCGGTCGCTCTTGAAGGAGCTTTAAAACTTAAAGAGATCTCATATATACATGCAGAAGGATACCCTGCTGCTGAGATGAAACATGGTCCGATTGCCCTGATCGATCAGGAAATGCCGGTTATCTTTATTGCCACAAATAACATCATCTACGATAAGATTGTCTCTAATATTCAGGAAGTAAAGGCAAGAAAAGGAAAGATAATTGCAATTGTTACTGAAGGTGATAAGGATGTTGTGGGAATGGCTGATTATTTTATTGAAATCCCTGAGACTGATGATATTCTTGTCCCATTATTAGCCACTATACCTCTTCAATTACTATCATATCATATTGCGGTAATGAGAGGTTGTAATGTTGATCAGCCACGTAACCTTGCAAAATCCGTTACGGTAGAATAAATAATTAGAGTTAACCATCACCACAGTAAATTGCATGTTTAAAAAATCCATAAAATAAAAATAATGAAACAACAATCCATTAAATTATTATTTATTGCCATACTGATAACATTCTTTGTTTCATCCTGTGTAACAACAAAAGAGCATGAAGCTTTACTTGGAAGATATAAAGAATGTAATAATGACAATGCAAATCTGAAAGAACAAAACAGAGAATTATCTATTAGAAATACTGAGCAGAATGCTGAAATAGAAAGCTTAAAGTCCCAGATTAAGAAACTGAATATAAATATTGATGACTTAAAGAGAGAGAATTCTTATGTTCAAGGTGCATACGATCAGCTTAAAAATACTTACGACCTGATGTTGAAAGAAAGCCAAAATAAACTTAGTGGAAAAGATGAAGAGACCAGGAAAATTTTGGCTGAGCTTCAGGCAACACAGGAAAACCTTTTTAAGCAGGAAGATGAATTAATAAAATTAGGAAAGGAACTGGCTGCTAAAAAAGATAATCTCGATAAGCTAAATGCAGAACTAATGGCATCAAAAAAAGCTATTGAAGAAAAAGAGAAAAGGCTTAACGAATTGGAATATGTCCTTTTTAAAAAGGATTCCGTGGTAAATGCATTGAAAAACACTGTTTCTGAAGCTTTACTTGGATTTGTCAATGAGGGACTTTCAGTGGATATAAGAAACGGGAAAGTTTACGTTTCTCTGGACGAAAAGTTATTATTTGCTTCAGGCAGATATGAGGTTGGAAAAACAGGTAAAGAAGCTTTGAAAAAACTAGCCAAAGTACTTGAGGATGATCCTGAGATAAATATATTGATTGAAGGACACACTGATAATGTACCATATAACGGTTCAGGGCAAATTAAAGATAACTGGGATCTTAGTGTGATGAGAGCGACAGCAATTGTAAAAATCCTGGTCAACAATAGCACCATTGATCCGAAAAGATTAATGGTAGCAGGAAGGAGCAAATTCGTTCCTATTGATAACGCAAACACATCTGCAGCGCGGGCAAAAAACCGACGTACAGAAATTATTCTTACTCCTAAGCTTGATGAACTGTTTCAAATACTTGAGATGAACTGATCTAGGCAAAAAGCCTGTTGAAGACTTCCTCAATTTTACTAACTGCAATCAGCTTAATTGAATATCTGGATGAT
>JAIOTT010000501.1 GCA_021106655.1 Bacteroidales bacterium | reverse complement strand
TGGAATTCCATGGGTTTTTCCTCCAGGAGCTGGTCGATTGTTGGCCTAAATACGCCCTTCGTGTTGTTTAACGTAATAAATTCCAAAACCCCAAAACCCTTTATCAGCCTTACCAAATAAGGAATTACAAATTCTTCGAATTGATTTGGACTTAAGGACCGACCTTTGTTGAGACAGTAATCTGCACATAAGGCGAAACCATCCAGGCCTCCATGTTTCTGGAATCGCTCTGCACCTTTTAATGCATTTACCACCTTAATGTCTGCCTGGGATTTTACCGCCTCCGGTTCATCAAAAAGACGATAGGAAAAATCAACCATACTGTTTCCATCTGGAATTGAAAATGTGGCGTCCCCGTGTATTATAAGAAAATATTTGTCATTCGTTCTGTCGCGAATAAGATCTATCAACCTCAATGTTTCTTCGACAGAATAAGGATTCGGATGAAGTAAAATAGCACTGTGTTCGAATTGCTCTGCTGTTTGAATATAAATATCAGCTATATCCTTGCGATGCAGCTGTCGTTCTCTTTCTTCCATCTGATCCCATTGAGAGTAATTCCGATTATCCGGATGGATCTTGCCAAAAGCTTCCATGGTTAAGTAGAAGACGAGTTCAAAATGAGGTACGCGTCCTGTCAAAGGCCTGCGTTCCAGGGCTGCAATAAAACGTTCTCTTGGTGTCACCGATTAGCTACTTTATTGGTGGATCAACAATCAAGTTAATGTCCAATGAGGAGAGAGAGTAGAGATCGTACTGGCAATTTTCTACTGATCCTACTACTCTATTTGCTTCATCGTCGAGCAAACGTGCCACATGTGGCTGATAATTAATACGAACCGAATCACCCAATAACAGAATTCTCGGTATGTCTGACATTGTTATCCCCTTAAATCAACTATCAATTTTACTAGCAAAGAATGATGAGACCAAATCTCCATTTTAAATAGCTATTATTACCTAACAGTTGCTGACTGTCAATTAGTTTTATAAGTTAAATCTTTATAATATTATTTTATATATTGACAATAATACATAACCCTAGTTTTGCAGTCTCCTAAATAAATCAAACAGTATTATTTTTACTCTGTAATGAAATATTTGAGAAATTCATTCATTTTAAGAACTTTTGTCAGCTTTACAAACAGGCAAGATTGCAGATATAGTTACTGTAGATAAAAATCCAATAGAGGATATTAGAACATTGAGAACTATTGCTGCCGTAGTTAAGGGCGGCGAATTAGTATACCGTAATTATGAGCTGAAGGAGAAGAGATAATGAAAAAGCACTATAACCCGCACGACCGAAGTGTGCCGCAATCTTTTGATGAGGAATTTAAAACACCGGGATATCTGCCGAAAAGTGCCGCGCTTATTAGCGTAGCTGATCCTGAGACGGGGATTCCCAATATTATGCCTCTTACGGCATGGGGGTGGCTGAACCGGGATCCTTTTCTGATCGGCGTTTCTATCTGTGTCAAAGAATATAACAGAAATTATTATGTACGTGGAACCTATGAACTTATGCGGAAAAGCATGGATTTTACGCTTAATATTCCAACAGAAAAACTGCGTGACAAAATAACCCGATCAGCAGAGATGTCAAGGGCTAAGGATCCAAAAGTGGACAAATTCAATGCGCTTGAATGGACTGCTCTGCCCGGAAAGAGGATAAAATCACCTCATATTGCCGAATGCCCGCTTAACTTTGAATGTGAGGTTCGGGCGATAATCAACATGGGCTCCCACGATCTTTTTATGGGAGAAGTTGTTGGTGTATGCTCGGATGGTGAAATTGTCAAGGAGGAAACGATCCACGGAAATGATCATATTACCATGAAACGGGAAGACGGCAGTTTACTAACCCTTGAGTGGTCGACTCTTATGAAGGAAAAAAAGCATTAACTATACAGCCGTACACATCACCAAGCACACCTGAAGAGAATATCTTTAAAATGATTGAAGTTGCAAGGACATACGGCAAATATTAAGTGAGTAAACAGACTCCTTTTAAAAAACTGATATGCGTGTAATTATGTTTGAATAAATTGAATTCTGTATATCAAGGAGATAGTGTTAAAAATGACAAAAATCAATATAAGCTATCCTGAGGATAAAATTAGACAAAGTAGAGAAAGATTAAACAGTGTATATGAAAAAAGAAAGTATCTTGATCGGATTCCAATACAAGTTGGACTCCAAACCAATTATTTTCTTAATCTTAGAGGTGTAAGCTTTTTAGAGTATATAAATGATGCAAAAGCACAAGTTTACCATCAGATCATGAATGTGAAATGGAGACTTGAGAATATTGAAGAAGATTTTCTTACACGCAAAGTGATCGGTTTGAGCCCTGACTTTCAAAATATTGGGATTGCAGCGAATTTCAATGGGACGAAGGTGATTTGGGATGCCAAAAATCCACCGGTTATCGAGAAATTTATAAATGACGTTGAAGACCTAAGAAAATTAAAGTTGCCTGAAGTTACCGATGGTATATGCGGGGAAAAAATAAAGATGATGTATGAAATGCAAGAAGAGATAAAAAATTACAGTGTAACATTAAATGGCGAGGGAATAGAGTGTATAATCAGTGTTCCTGGAACAGAGGGACCTTTTACAGATGCACTTGATCTTGTAGGCGGGGAATTGCTTCTTTGGTTGTATGAATACCCCGAAGACGTAAAAATACTAATGGAATTGCTTACAACAGGACTTATTAATTTTGAAAAATATATTAGAAAATTATGTCCAAATAAACGAAAAGGGATATCAATAACTTCCGATGGAGCTGAAATGATTTCACCACAGATGTTCAAGGAATTCGTTCTTCCGTATAATGAAAAAATATTCAATGAATTTCCGGAGTATAATGAGTTTC
>JAIOTT010000262.1 GCA_021106655.1 Bacteroidales bacterium | reverse complement strand
TGATAGCTACCTATTTCTTGCCAGTAGATTATTCCAGCAAAAAGATATTTCTGCTGACCGTTCATATGCTCATAAAGCTGCAAAGATCAGACTCGGTGTCGGACTTCCATTCCTACTAATTGGTGATATTTACGCCACAAGTGCAAAAAGTAGTGGTAGTAATGCCCTTACAGCCAGAGTTGCATACTGGGCTGCTGTTGATAAATATGTTAAAGCAAAAAGCATTGATAAAGATATCTCAATTAAAGAAGATGCACTTAAAAAAATAAGTATGTATTCTAAACAATTTCCTAATAGCGAAACGATCTTTTTTTATAATTTAAAAGAAGGTGATCCCTATAAAGTAGAATGTTGGATAAATGAAAATACTATAGTCAGAGCAGCTAAGTGATTACCTCTAGCTAAAACTAATACAAACCCTAATAAAATAAAATCATGAAAAAGCTGGCATTTGTTGTCATAATTATTGTTCTAATGATCAATACCTCATTTGGGCAAAAATTCGGAAAAGATAGTCTTGCATGTGTTGAAAAACTTTCATTATATATTGAAGATTACAAATTATGGGTAGAAGGAACCGGTAATGATGCAACCATGGAAAATATGATAACTTCCTGGAGATGGTGCTTTGTTAACTGTCCGGAGGCAAGTCAGAATATTTATATTCATGGGGTTAAGATCATAAAAAATATGATATCCAATGAAAAAGATCCTGAATTAAGGAATAAACTGATTGATACTCTTATGATGGTGTATGATCAGCGAATTAAATTATTTAATAATGAAGGCATGGTGCTTGGAAGAAAAGGTGTTGACTTATACAAACTCAGGCCGGAAAGCTATGAAGATGCGTACTCTGCCCTGAAAAAATCTGTTGACCTTGTCGGAAACAAAACCAGTAGTGCTGTCCTGGTATATTACTTTCGTCTTACTATTAAAAGAGTTAAAGCAGGCCTTGATGATTCTGGTATAATAGTAGATGCTTATGACCAGATAAGCGAAATTGTTGATTATAATATTAAAAATAATCCCTCTAAAAGAACCAAGTTCGAAAATACAAAGGGGAATATTGAAAAATCATTCGAACCTTATGCCACCTGTCCTGATCTTATAAGAATATATAGTAAAAAGTTTAAGGAAACTCCTGATAATATTGATTTACTGAAAAAGATCACTAAGATCCTGAATAAAAAAGACTGTACAGATGATCCTCTGTTTTTTACAACTACATTGAAACTTAACGAGCTGGATCCTTCTCCTGAATCTGCATTTCTCATCGGGAAAATGTACATTAAAAGAAAAGAATATGAAAAAGCTACTTCATATCTTAAAAAAGCAGAAAATTTATCTGATGATTATGATCGTGCCGATTGCTTTCTTCTCCTTGCAGAGGCTTACCGAAATCTTGATCAATATTCAACTGCAAAAATAAATGCTTTAAAAGCAATTAAAATCAGACCAAATGATGGCAATGCATATTTGATTATTGGTGATCTTTATGCTAGCAGCGCTAAAACATGTGGTAATAATGATCTGACACAAAAAACAGCTTACTGGGCTGCAGTTGATAAATATTATATGGCCAAAAAAGTCGATCCTGATCTGGAAGCGGTCGCACAGAAAAGAATTGCAACCTGGAGTAAATATTTCCCAAATTCGGAAATAATCTTTTTCCATGACCTTAAAGAGGGTGATTCATATACTGTCAGCTGTTGGATTAACGAAGTGACAAAGGTCAGGGCGGCAAAATGAGTTTTGTGGTTATAGATTATCTGTTATATGTTAAATGTTATTGAATTTTGTAAACGTATAACAAATAACCAATAAATTGCTACAATTAACTACCAACATAGTGAAACCAAAGAATTCCTATACCCATTCCATTCTTTTTACAAGTGCTTTGGTATTTCTTACATTGATTATATTCTCTTGCGAATATGATGTGAAAACAATCAATGCTATCAGTGCCGTTGACACTATGCCTGTTGAATCAGCCAGAGATATTGAAATTATTTACAGCGAAAGCGGTACTGTAAAAGTATTATTAACAAGTCCTCTATATAATAAATATGAGGATGATAATCCATATATGGAGTTTCCTGAAGGTATTAAACTCATCTTTTTCGATTCTCTGAAAAATGAAAAGTCACAACTAACCGCCAATTATGCTATAAGTGATGAAAAATCCCAAATCATGGAAGCAAAAAGTAATGTAGTGATATTTAATTATGAGAAACAAGAGCAAATAAATACTGAACACCTTATCTGGGACCAAAAGAAACAAATTATTTATTCTAATGTTTTCGTTAAAATAACTACAAAAGATGAAATAATTTATGGCGCTGAGGGTTTTGAGTCTGATCAAAATATGGATAAATGGACTATCAAAAAAACTTCCGCAGAATTTAATATTGATAATGAAGAATAGTGGTTAGTGAATAGTGAACTTGATAAATGACAAATGAATAGCTGGCTAATTGTAGTAATTACACTCATCTTCTCCGCCTTTTTCTCAGGTATGGAAATTGCTTTTTCAAGCTCAAATAAACTTAAAATTGAACTTGATAAAGGCAAAGGTATATTCTCTGCCAGAATACTATCTGATTTTTCAAAAACACCTTCCAGATTCATCGGGGCTTTGCTGTTAGGAAACAATATCTCTTTAGTAATATATGGAATTGTGATGGCTAAAATTCTTGAGCCGGTTCTGATTAATCTCTTTCCAGAAGACCTGCTTTCTGATTCTATTATTTTGCTTATTCAAACAATTGTAGCAACCTTAATTATTCTATTAGTAGCAGAATTTATTCCCAAAATGTTATTCCGGATAAATCCAAACTCTTTGTTAAGCTTCTTGGCAATACCCGTTTATATTATTTATTACGTTTTATATCCTGTTATTTTAGTTTTTATAGGATTTTCAGAATTTCTTCTTAAGTCATTTTTCAAGATTAGATTTACAAATGAAAATCAAGCTTTTAGTCCTATAGATCTGGATAATTATCTTAAAGAATCATCCCATTATAGTAAACATGAAAAGGATATCAATCAGGAAATACAGATGTTTCAAAATGTAATTGATTTTGGAAAAGTTAAATTACGTGAATGTTTGATCCCCCGTACAGAAATCATTGCTCTTGATGAAAATGATACAGTTGAGGTGGCAAAAAAATTGTTCATTGACAACGGATTATCAAAAATTCTGGTTTTCAAAGAATCCATTGATAACATCATTGGTTATATCCATTCTTATGATATGTTCAAAAATCCGACAAATATCTCTTCAATTTTAAAGCAAATAATAATTGTTCCTGAAACCATGCTGGCAAATGATGTACTTGGAATGTTCATTAAACAATCAAAAAGTATTGCTCTTGTTGTTGATGAATTCGGCGGAACATCAGGAATGGTTACTATGGAAGATATTATCGAAGAAATATTTGGTGAAATTATTGATGAGTATGATATTGCAGATCTCATTGAAAAAAAGATCAATGAAAAAGAGTTTATTTTATCAGCCAGATTGGAAATTGACTATTTGAATGAAAAATATAATTTTGAACTTCCTGAATCAGATGATTATGAAACTCTTGCCGGCTTAATTATCCACTACTATAAAAGCATTCCCGAGCAAAATTATGAAATAATTATAAAGAATTTTACAATCAAGATTCTACAGGCATCTCATGTGAAAATTGAAAAAGTTAACCTAAAAGTTAGAGAATAGTGCGAATCAGGGGTTGGGGAGAGTAAAAAACACTATTAATCATTCATAACTTGTTTAATAATTTTTTTCATTATAACTTTTTTACTTTCGGAATCTATTGTACATTTGCAAATTCTTAAAAAATTGAATATATGGCATTAATAGGAAACATAAGGAAACATTCGGGCTTAATAGTAATTGTGATTGGAGTTGCTCTGGCAGCTTTTGTTCTGGGTGACTTTTTTAAACCAGGGACAGGGCCTAAAACTAATGATATCGGGGAAATATCCGGTGAAAACGTTACTTATCGGGATTTCTCATATAAAGTTGATGAAGAGCTGGAGAATCAAAAGCAAAAGCAGGAAAAAGAAATTCTTACACCGGATGATGTATTTCAGGCTAAAGAATTGGTTTGGAATCAGATCATCAGGGAAATTATTATGGGAAAAGAATACGATGAATTAGGAATAACAGTATCTTCTGATGAACTTTTTGATCAGGTTCAGGGTCCTGTGCCCCACCAGTACATCCTTCAATATTTTAAAGATCCGGAAACCGGTCAATATAATCCTTCTCTCGTATTGAATTTTCTTAAAACCTTAGATCAAAGAGAACCCGAAGCTAAAGATCAGTGGCTTATGCTTGAAAAAGCCATCAAAGCCGACAGGTTAAATACTAAGTTTAACAACCTGATCTCAAAAGCTTATTATTTGCCCGGTATTTTTGCTAAACGTGAATATATTAATCAAAACAGAAAAGCAAAAATTACTTTCGTAGGAGCAAATTATAAGACTATCCCTGATAGTTCAATAAGCTTAAAGGAGGATGATTTCAAAAATTATTATGAGGAACATAAAAACGAGTACAAGCAAGATGCCTCACGTAATATTGACTATGTTATTTTTGAAGTAAATCCATCACAGGAAGATCGTGATAAAATTGATATTGAAGTAAAAGAAATTTACGCCGAGTTTTTGAAGATCGAAGAAGATTATGCAAATTTTGTAAATGCAACTTCCGACACCAGATATGACAGTACTTTTCATAAAGAAGGATCTTTACCAGTAAGGATAGATTCAATTATGTTTAATTCTCCTGTTGGCACTATGATATCTCCATATGACGAAGAAAATGCCTGGCATATGGCAAAACTTCTGGATGTTCAATACAGGCCTGATTCAATGAAAATGAGCTTTATTCTTATCACTCATATTGATGCCAAAGTAAGTCAGGAGATAACAAGAACAAAAGAGGAAGCAAAAGCTCTGGCTGATAGCTTACTTGAAGTTCTTAAGCTTGAACCACAAAAATTTGAAGAGTTTGTTATGACTATGTCAGATGACCCAGCCACTAAAGAAAAATTTGGTGACATTGGCTGGTTTGCAGATCAATCTATCCTCGGTCCGTTTAATGATTTTTGCCTTAAAGGAAACATAGGAGACCTCGCGATTGAAGAAACAAATTTTGGTTTTCATATACTGAAGATCACGGATAAAATGGAAGATGTAAAAAAGGTGCGTGTAGCAATGATCAACAGATTAATTGAGCCAAGCAGCAATACATTTCAGGATATCTATGCTAAAGCAAATAAGTTTGCCGCTGATAATAACACTCTTGAATTATTTGAAAATTCCGGTATGAATATCAGAAAAGCTGAGAATGTTAAAATAATGGATAATAATATTCCGGGTGTTAAGTATCCCAGAATTATCATTCAATGGGCTTTTCATGAAAGTTCACAAAAAGGCAGTGTTTCCCAGGTTTATGATATTGATAATAATTTTGTTGTTGCCTTGGTTAGAGAAGTAAAGGAAAAAGGGGTTGCTACGCTAGATCAGGTAAAAGCTAACATTGAACCTTTCGTTATCAGGGAAAAGAAAGCTGAGATTCTTATAGACAGGATCAACAAAGCTAACCTAACATCAATAGCCCAGGCTTCTACCCATTTTAAAACAGCTGTTGACACAACAGATATTACATTTTATGCATATAACCTCTCCAATTATGGTCCTGAACCTGCAGTTGTCGGCGCTACATTTGCTCTGAAACAAGGAGAATTATCAAAGCCAATTAAAGGAAATTCAGCAGTTTATATGGTTGTTGTCAATGAATTTATTGAAGCTGCTGAAATTCAAAATTACAGTATGGTAATTATGCAAATGGCTAATGGTTATCTATCAAGGGTAAGATACGAGCTTTTCAATGCCATGAAAGAGAATGCTGATATCGTGGATAACAGAGGATTGTTTTATTAAAAATATTTTAACCATTAATAAAATGTAGGTCAACTCCATGGAATTGACCTACATTTTTTTTTACAATGATTCCAACCTGCTTGCGTCCTGCTTCACAAAAATAAATAACAAAATTGTGAAGGCCCACAAAGAAGAACCCCCATAACTAAAAAATGGAAGAGGTATACCAATTACCGGACTAAGTCCAATTGTCATTCCTATATTAATGAGAAAATGAAAAAACAGAATCGAGGCAAGTCCATAGCCATAAATTCTTGAAAAGACCGATCGCTGTCGCTCTGCAATAATTATTATTCTGATAAACAAGGTCATAAACAATCCAATAACAACAAAACTGCCTAAAAATCCCCATTCTTCTCCTACTGTGCAAAAGATAAAATCAGTGCTTTGCTCCGGTACAAAATTAAATTTTGTCTGAGTACCTTGCAGGAAGCCTTTGCCCGTTAAACCTCCTGATCCAATTGCAATTTTCGACTGGTTAACATTATATCCTGCTCCTCTCAGGTCAGTTTCTTTGCCTATTAAAACATTTATTCTTTTCTGATGATGTGGTTCAAGAAAATTGTCAAATGCATAATCAACACTATACACATAAGCACTTATAAGAACAAACAAACCGATCATGGTTAAAATGTCCCTGCGGTTCTTTCTCATTAAGAAAACAGAGATTAAAGTAATAGCTGCTATTATTCCTAAAACGATGAATTTGTTAACAAGCAAGGTTAAAATGAAAAGTATCACTGCTATCAGGCCAATAAATAAAATATTTCCTGACATTCCCTGGCGAAATAATACAAATATAAATGCAACATATACAAGTGCAGAACCTGTATCATTTTGAAGTAATATTAATACAGTGGGGATTCCAAGAATGAATATCACTCTTATTAAAGACTTAGGACTTTTGATATTAATATTCAGTGTACTTAAATATTTTGCAACTGCCAGGTTTGTTGCATATTTAGCAAATTCTGCAGGCTGAAGGGCAAAACTACCTATTTGAAACCATGATTTTGATCCTGCTATTTCTTTACCAACAACTAATACTGCTATGAGTAATAAAATGTGAAATATATAGATAACATAAGAAAATGCAGAAATAAATTTCGCATCTATCATTAATATTATCAATGCTATAATGATTGAGCTTGCTATCCATATAAGTTGTTTACCATATGACTGGGAAATATCAACAATACTCTTATGCTCATCATTATAAACAGCAGCATAAATATTGATCCATCCTGCAAAAACAAGCAACAAATACAGTAGTACAATTACCCAGTCAATATTATTTAATATGCTTTTTCCGTCTCTCAATTTTCTGACATTAAATCTTTATTAAGAATATTATCTTCAAGATGCTTTCTGATTATTTGTCCTTTTAGATATTTTTCAATCATAAGGCTTGCAATTGGAGCAGCCCATGTAGAGCCAAAACCGGCATTTTCAACTATAACAGATATTGCAATTTTCGGATCATCCTTTGGAGCAAAAGCAATAAATATTGAATGATCTTTCCCGTGAGGATTTTCAACAGTACCTGTTTTGCCACAAAAAGGTATGCTGTCAATTTTAAACCATCGTGCCGTTCCTGCTTCTACAACATCATACATACCTTCAGTTACAACATCATAGTGTCTGGTATCAATCCTGGTGTAATTTCTTTTACCATATTTCGTAATATAATTATTGGGTTCTCCTATGGCTTTGATAATATGTGGTTTATAATAAAACCCACCATTGGCTATTACTGCTGAAAGATTTGCAAGTTGTAAAGGTGTTGTCAGGATTTCACCCTGACCTATAGCCAATGAAATTACCGTTAGAGATTTCCATTTGTTTTTACCATAATATTTATCATAATAAGTTGTTTCAGGAATAAATCCTGAGAGCTCATTAGGGATATCGGTATCAAACTTCTGGTTTAATCCCAGACTCATAACATGATCTCTCCAGACATTATAGCCATTACTTGTTCCTCCATACTCTTTTTTATCCAGTATCGATCTGAAGACATTACAATAATATGCATTGCAAGAGTGCTGAATTGATTGTTTTAAATTTAATGGAGAGATATGATCATGGCAGCCAATATGAAGACCTCCGGCATAATATCCCATATTGCATGAATATCTCGTATTTGGAAATACTACTCCCTCTTGTAATCCGATTAAGGCATTGACAAGTTTAAAGGTGGAACCCGGAGGATACTGTGCCATTAAAGCCCTGTTAAATAATGGTTTTAAAGTATCTGCCTGTAAGGCTCTATAATTATTTGTTCTCACTCTGCCAACAAGCAGGTTTGGGTCATATCCCGGGCTGGATATTAAAACAATGATACCTCCTGTTGATGGATCTATTGCCACTATGCTACCCCTTTTATTATGCATCAGCTTCTCTCCATATGCCTGAAGATCTGCATCCAGATAGATATATAAATCCTTACCCATTATTGCTATGGTGTCATATTTTCCATCCTGGTAGTTCCCTTTTTCCCTGTTATGAACATCTACCATAATAAGTTTTGATCCTTTTCGTCCTCGCAGTTCCTTTTCATAAGAACTTTCAATACCGCTAACTCCAATGTAATCACCGGATCTATAATAATTATCCTTGTCGATAGTCTTTTGGTTAACTTCTCCAATATATCCAAGTAGGTGTCCGGAGATAGGAAAACTATATTTTCTTAAAGTCCTTGGTTGGACGAAGAAACCCGGAAATTTGTAAAGCTTTTCTTCAAGATATCCATAGGATTCTTTAGATATTTGCTTTTCAAATACTGAGGGCTTATAAGTAGAATATTTCCTGGCCTTAACCAGGCGTTCTTTAAATGTTTTAGTATCTATTCCTATCAATGTGCTTAATTCGAGAGTATCAATCTCTTTCACCTGGCCTGGAGTAACCATCAGATCATAAGCCGCCTCATTATAAACAAGCAATTTGCCATTCCTGTCGTATACCAGGCCTCTTGCCGGATACTGAGTGACCTTTCTGAGCACATTAATATCAGCCGACAAAGCATATGTATCATCTATAACCTGCAGATAGAACAGGCGCATAAGGTATATGATTCCCGTTATCAGGAATATGGAAATAATGATGTATTTACGGTTGGAATATGAGGTCTTCACGTCTAAAATTAATCTTGAATTACTACCAAGTGCCTAGAGTTACGAGTGCCTAGAATGCCTAGAGTTGTAAATCAACTAACAACTCTAGGCATTCCAAACTTTAGGCACTCCAAACTTTCTTCAAGCAAAAGTAAACAATAAGCATTAATCCCCGGAAACAATTTAGCAGAATTCCAGACAACTTTTACACACCTAAGAGTGTCTAATAATAACAAGATAATAGCAACTGAAAAGCTGACATTCAACAATATAAATATATATATTTTTTTGATACTATAGATCAGTATTTAAATAGAGCTTATAAAATCGAATAACATTTTATAGCTGGGGCAGGAATTATATCAATTTTAAAAGTTGATCTATATTTCATTTTAAAGCTATTATCATGAAACTAATTAGCCTTCCTTTTATCCCTTCAAAAAAAATTTTGAAAGCATTTTTAATTTTCCTGATTTTTAATACTTCCGTAATCTCACAGAATACTATTTATACTACAGCAGGATCTGATTCAGCCTGTCCCGGTGATCTTGTTATTATTCCAGTAAATGTAATCGATTGTATTAATATTGCTTCAATCTCCTTAAAACTGGGATACGATCCTTCAGTATTGATATACCAGGGATACAAGAATCCTCATCCTGCACTGGCCTCTGGTATGCTTTTAGTTAACTCTTCTGGAACACAGATTGCACTATCCTGGTTCAATTTCTTTCAGTCTGTATATGTTGGAACAGATACCTTGATTGAATATATGTTCACATATACGGGGGGTACCAGCCAATTAAACTGGGATACTGCTACTTCAGGTAATTGTCAATACGGAAGTTTAAATGGAAGCATAATACCTGCTTTGTTTTTTAATGGGTCGGTATCTCAACTTGGCCCACAGGTAGTTATTACCAACCAACCCATTGACGCTTCTGTCAACCAGGGAGTACTTGCAAGCTTTTCTGTTTCTGCTACAGGAGTAAACTCATATCAATGGCAAGTCGATAGAAATGATGGTAACGGCTTTGTTGATTGTTATGATGGAAGTATATTTAATGGATCGCAAACTGCAATATTAAATATTTTTTCAACCACATTATTAATGAATGGCTGGAAGTTTCAGTGTATTGTTACCGGTTCGTGTGATTCAATAATCTCCAATATTGCTAATCTTACAGTTACCTCAATCTTTGCAACAATAGTTACAACTATTGATTCGGTCTCGGCTTGTACTGGTAATCAGATAATAATACCCGTTCATGTTACTAACTTCATTGATGTGGCTTCTTTATCACATCGGATTACCTTCGATCCTGCTGTGCTTACATATAATGGTTGGCAAAATCAAAATCCGGCATTAGTTGGCTTTTTCCTCGCTAATAGTACCGTTGGCAATTTTGCTGCTTCCTGGTTTAATCCTGTTGTACCAGCTACGATTCCCGATGGGATCTTATATGAGATCATTTTTACTTATAATGGAGGTAGCTGTTGCCTTGAATGGGATCTATCGCAACCTAGTAACAATGCATACAGTCATATAAGTGGCTCGTCATTTCCGGCTGACTGGATAGATGGATGTGTTGAAAACGGAGGATACAGTCCGAATATTTTAACACAGCCTGTTGATAAAACTGTAAATATGAACGGAACAGTTAGTTTCACTGTTGTTGTGGATGCAGCTTCAGTATATCAATGGGAAGAAAGTTCTGATGGAGGAGCAACATGGTTAACATTAAGTGATGGCGGTGTTTATTCAGGAACAACAACATCTGTACTAACAATAACAGGAGCCCTGACGATTATGGATCAATATCGTTGTGTTATTTATGCTCCCTGTAATAACATGGTAACCTCTATTAGTGCTATTCTCACAATAGTACCACAAAATACTATTATCACAACAGTAAATTCAATAACATCTTGTTTGGGAAACAATACCATTGTGCCAATACATGTAACAGAGTTCATGGGAGTATATAAATTTAATCTGGAACTTTACTACAATATTAGCTGGCTCACTTACAACGGATATACAAATCCACTACCGGAGCTAACTACAGGAATACAGTTTTCAATTACTGAACCAGCTCCAGGAAAAATAGTTATAGAAGCTGAAAGCTCTGACATGTACAATGGATCCTTTGGAGATACAGTTTTGGTTGAACTACTTTTTACTCCATTAACAAGTCCTGCTTTAATGGTTTGGGGTCAGGCAAACTGCTGGTTTAAGGATTCTTTATTAAATTCTATTTCCGCATATTATGTTGATGGTGCTATTACTTCAAATCCTTCACCCCTGGCTGATGCAGGCCCTGACCAGACTATTTTGTATGGTACAAGTACAAATCTTAATGGCACAGTAAGCGGAGGATCCGGATCTTATACATATAGCTGGACACCGACTGCACTTCTTGTTGATGCAACTGTTGAAGATCCAACAACTGTGTTTTTAAGTACAACAACAAATTTCATTTTTACTGCCACTGATGCAGTAACAGGATGTGTTAGTGTTTCTGATACAGTGATTGTAATTTTAGGTTCTGGACCGCTATTTCAAGCCAACCCACAGGCAATACCAGATACGATTTGTGAAGGTGATATTGCCATGCTCCAGGCTAACCCTAGTGGTGGTTCGGGCGTATATACATTTTCATGGACGTCAAACCCACCGGGATTTTCCAGTACTCAAGAAAACCCAACGGCTTCACCTCTTGTATCAACATGGTATATTTTAACTGTTGATGATGGTTATAATACTTTTACAGATTCTGTATTGATTACAGTAATTCCTTTGCCTGCTGTAGATGCAGGACCTGATGCTACGATTTGTTATAATAATAGCTACACTATGAATGGTGTAGCTACGAATTATTCTACTGTTTTGTGGACCACGGCTGGGGATGGGATATTTGATGATTCAACAATACCGGGGGCAACTTACACAACTGGGGCATCTGATATTTCAAATGGATCAGTTGTCCTTACATTTATTGTTGATGGAATTTATCCTTGTGGTGCCATAACAGACCAAATGACACTCTACATTCAACAATATCTGCAAGTTGATCTTGGTAATGATACAACTATCCTGATAAATAATACTCTGAATTTACACGCTGGAAATCTTGGATGTACATATCTCTGGTCAAACAGTGCAAGCACTGAAAGTATTGTTGTGAGCTCAGCTATTGATACTACCATAAACTACTCTGTAACTGTTAGCGATAACTATGGATGTGTAGGTATTGATTCCATCAATGTGACATATATTTCTTCAGGAGTGATAATTACAAAAGTCGATTCTATAACTGTTTGTCAGGGTTGAACAATTATAGTTCCTGTACATGTAGAAAACTTTATTTGGGTATTAGGTATGTTCTTATCCTTAAACATTGACCCTACAGTTCTCTCGTATACCACGGTTCAGAATATAGATCCAGGTATACAAGGGGGTAATTTATTGGTATTCCAGGCAGGGAATCATGTCAAGGTTTCATGGATTGTCCCAGGTTCCAGTGCAACTATA
>JAIOTT010000281.1 GCA_021106655.1 Bacteroidales bacterium | reverse complement strand
ATTGTTTCTGCCATACTTGCCTGGGGGCTGTTTTTTATTTTCAGGAAGTATACAATTGAACCGAACATTACCAAGAACCTGAGTGATGTTTTTTCTGATCAGAATTTCTGGACCGGGATTATTATAATCCCTTTGTTCTGGCTTTTTTTATATGTATTGATTGGCACCTATCGTAAGATTTATCGTAAATCAAGACTAAAGGAGCTTGGCCAAACATTAATGACTACAGTAATTGGTGTTACTATCATCTTTTTTGCTTTAATCCTGGATGATATTATAGTTTCGTACAGATCATATTACATATTATTTCTGGTATTATTCACTTTCCACTTTGTGTTCACCTATTTATTTCGCCTGATCATTACTTCAATTTCTGTGTATAAGATCCACAATAAAATAATTTGTTTTAACACTATCATCATTGGAGGGAACGGTAATGCCATGTCCATATATAGTGAAATTGAGAATCAGGAAAAGTCATCCGGCAACAAATTCCTTGGCTTTGTAAGTGTAGTTGAAGGAAACAATTATAAAATCGAAAATCATATCCCTTGTCTTGGAAATTACAAGCAGCTAAATGTAATTATTAAAAAACATAATATTGAAGAGATCATTATAGCTATTGAGCCCTCTGAACATAATATAGTTGATAAGCTTATCGACCTGATGGAAGATACGAATGTTATTATTAAGATCATTCCGGGCATACAGGATATACTATTAGGATCAGTAAAAACAACTTCTATTTTTCACACTCCTCTAATCATAATTTCACCAGATCTGATGCCTGCCTGGCAGCAATCGGTTAAAAGGATGTTGGATGTAGCAGCCTCCATACTCGCAATGATCATACTTAGTCCTGCATATATCATTACTGCAATAGGAGTTAAACTCTCCTCCAAAGGTCCGATAATTTATTCACATGAGCGTGTTGGTCTGAAGGGCAAGAAATTTATAATGCACAAGTTCAGATCAATGGTTGACAATGCTGAACAGCAGGGCCCGGAGCTTTCTTCAGAGAATGATCCCAGGATCACGAATTTTGGGAAATTTATGCGAAAAGTTCGTCTGGATGAGCTACCTCAGTTTTATAATGTTCTAAAAGGCAATATGAGTCTGGTAGGGCCCAGACCGGAAAGACAGTTTTTTATTGACCAACTGATGAAACGGGCTCCTTATTACAAACTTCTACATAAAGTAAAACCTGGTATAACTTCATGGGGTCAGGTAAAATATGGTTATGCCGAAAATATTGATGAGATGATAGAGCGAATAAAATATGACATTCTGTATATTGAGAACATGTCCCTGGCAATGGATTTAAAAATTCTTATCTATACTGTCCTCATAGTGATCCAGGGAAGGGGTAAATAAAATTTGTTATAATTAAGCTTAAATTTTCCCGGTTTCTATCATCCTGACTATATTCTCAATCTCGCGATCCTCATTCAAGGGGATCATATCTAACTTTTCCGGTTTTCGCCATTTGGGTCACCTAAATTAAAAACTAGAGTAACAGCTGCGATTAGAATTGACCCAAGCACTCATTTATAAGACTAACTTACTCATTATACATTGTGATGAGAAATTTTGCATAGTACTTTTGTTTGAAATAATGCTATTTATGTTAACTATTGATGTTGGTATTAAATATCGAATATCGAACATCGAATACTGAATATCGAAGGTAATGGAGAAAGAATATGATTTAGAAGAAAGATTGATAAAATTTTCTGTTTTGATAATTGATCTTGTATTTGAGATGTCTAAGTCAAAAGCAGGAAGTCATCTATCAGGACAGCTGGTAAGGTCAGGAACATCTGTTTCTTTAAATTATGGTGAAGCCCAAAGCGCAGAATCACGGAAAGACTTTATTCATAAAATGAAGATAGTCTTGAAAGAACTACGTGAAAGTTTTGCTTGTATAAAGATTATACAATTAAGCAGATTGTACAAATCAGAAAGTAAATTGAAAAAAATTAAGAATGAAAATAATGAGCTGATATCAATCTTTGTTAAAAGTATCGAAACTGCAATAAAGAATGTTACCTAACAGAAACACTTCTTAAATAGTTCAAGATTCAAAATTCGGTGTTTGATATTCAATATTCATGGGCTATTCAGGACCAAAAATCTAATTTTTTAGAAAAATGGCAAAAACAGGAGGGAAGGGGTAAATAAGATTTGTTATAATTACGCTTAAATGTTACCGGTTTCTATCATCCTGACTATATTCTCAATCTCGCGATCCTCATTCAAGGGGTCATATCTAACTTTTAAATTATAATCGAAGAGTCTGGCAATGGATTGCCAAAAAAAAGCTGCCAGTTTTCCGCGTAATTCCTGTACAACCTGATATGATGTCTCACCAGTTTCTCTGTCGACCAATTTCAACAATATTTTACCTTGAGAAAAGGTCATATCTCTCAATTCAGCTCCAAACTCATCTTTTAATTCCCTTTCTGCTTGCTTCATTAATCTCTTCTTTTCCCTGTCTGAATTAACATTAGCAATTATCTTATCATACTCAGTTAATTTCATTCCTGCTAGTCTCGCATATGGGTAAACCTTTTTAACATTTCTAACAAGCCTGCTATATCTTCTGTGGGTTCTTTTATTAGAT
>JAIOTT010000349.1 GCA_021106655.1 Bacteroidales bacterium | reverse complement strand
TGGATGGATCGTGTATACATTCATGAGAGAAGCTGCCACGGTAGAAGAAGTTGTGGATATGGCCAAGAGTCATTATCGATACAACTGGGGAATACCGATGAAATATCAGATTTTTATAGCAGATGCAACGGGGGATGCCGTTGTTATCAGTGTTGGGACTGATGGGGAACTTGCTTTCACCAGGAAGCCGAAAGGCGACGGATTTCTTATCTCGACAAATTTCAACCGGGCAAACCCGGAAAATTATTATGGAAGTTATCCTTGCTGGAGATACAACACTGCTCAGACAATGCTGCAGGAACTCCAGGATGAAAACAGCCTGACAATAAGTTATTTCCGGTCTATCCTGGATGCAGTTCATGCTGAGGGGGCTAACACGAATACTCTCTACTCAAATATTTTCGATCTGCCCAATGGTGTGATATATCTTTATTACTGGCATCAGTTTGATGAGGTTGCTATTCTTAATGTGGAAGAGGAAATAAACAAATTACCAGAAGATAAGGAATCTTATAAAATTAGTGATCTTTTTTCCAAAAAGACAGTAAGGCAGGCAAATAACGAATATCGGTACTATAATGGTGACACGGATAGAAGGATTTATTATTACATAGCAATAGGCTGTTTGGTTCTAACTGTAGGTTGTTTGGTCTATGTGCTTTTGTACCGGAAGAAACGCCTCATGAATAAGAACCGATAATACTATTTCTATTGCTCATTAAGACATTCCAACTCAAACAATTCATCTAGAGAAACCTCAAGAGTCTTTGCTATCTTCATTGCAAGTATCAGTGAAGGGTTATATTTCTGCTGTTCCAGTGCAACTATTGTTTGCCGTGTACAACCAACGGCATCAGCTAGTTCTTTCTGGGTAATATCAACCTTGCCCCGCCGGATTGTCCTGACGCGGTTATGTATAGTGCATTCTTGATACACCATTAATTACCGCCTCTATGGTGATGAAAAACTAAAAAGCCGGAAGTGGTAATGTTTGCTGCCATCACCACATTATAAGCAATAAACCACAGCCAGGCGACAGGAACAGACCCGTTTTTTTCATAGTATAGATATAGAGACATGGCAACCAGGAATAGATAAACTAAAGTGACTATGAAACTATTAGACATAGCCTTGTTCAGGATCATCACGTCTCTTTCATCTGTGTTGATTATATTTTTTCTTTTTCTGAATACTATGCTTAAAATTAACTGCCCGATATATCCTATACCCAACAAAGAAGCCAGCATGACTATTTTCACCCTGTTGACACCCCAGGCAGCGACTGTGTCACCACTGAAAAATACCATTAAAAACAGCAGGGTAACAGATAACCAAATAACCAGATTTAAAATAGCACGTTTCATCTGAACACTCATAATTTCACCTCCATGAAAGTTGTAGTGTAATATATATCATACATAAAGTCAAGTATAAGTTACATTAAGTTTAGTCAACCATACATCACTCTAGGATAAATGGTCAAAAACTTTTTCCCTGGATTAAGCTTTTCAAGATATCTTAGAACATGAAATTACGTGGTAATCAAGATTTTGTGACCACGTTATCTATATGTTTTTTGCAAGTGTTTTTTCCCCATTATTGCAAATATTTTTCCCCAGTATAGGTGGGGAATTTTCTTACAATTTTTTTACCCCTCCTTCTAAATATTGTTGAATGGATTTTCTTAGCTGTTCACTAATATCTTGCTCAGAATACTCGAAGATGTGACCCTCTTCATCAATTATTTGCTTGCCATATTCTTTGATTAATTCATCAGCAAAATCATCTGAAATCACTATTTTTCTGCTCTGTAAATATATTTTCAAATCTTTTTTTGTCAGTAGCATTATTTTCTCCTGATTTATTTATCTATTCCAGATTCCCGCATCCTGTTGCTTGGTCCTGGGAATAACAATAGATGACAGTGATGAAGAAGTCTATCAACAATTGCACCAGTCATGTTTTCATCATAAAATACATTTACCCACCGTGAAAATTCAATATTGGTATTTATTATCAATGATTTTCGCTCATAACATTCCGACACAATTTCAAATAACAACTGCGCTCCAACTCTATCCAGTGGCACATAGCCCCACTCGTCGCAAATTAGAAGATCAACTTTAGCGAGTTGTTTCATGAATCTTGATACTGTACCATTCTTCTTTTCTTCCGAAAGCCTGTTTACCAAGGCAGCTGTTCTAAAAAAGCGGGTGTTTATCCCTCTTTTGCATGCTTCAACTCCTAAGGCCATCGATAAATAAGTTTTACCGGTTCCTACGTTTCCATACATTACGATATTGGTTTTTGTATCCAAAAACTCACAATTTCTCAGATAATCAGGAGTTATTGAAGCCGGAAGTGTTACTTCATCAAACCGGAATCCATCAAAATCCTTTATACAGTAAAAATTGGCATTTTTAAGAAGTTTGTCTTTCCTTTTTGCTTCTCTATACTCTAATTCCGATTTTAAAA
Organism: Bacteroidales bacterium; assembly: GCA_021106655.1. Taxonomy (GTDB): domain Bacteria; phylum Bacteroidota; class Bacteroidia; order Bacteroidales; family SMBSF77; genus SMBSF77. The sequence continues at coordinate 1,578 of JAIOTT010000349.1, read as the reverse complement.
GTTTGACCAAAAACTCTAAATGCGTTGTGGCCTGTATCTGTTCGGCCATTTCCACAATATTGCGGCTTAATCTCAATTCCTTACAGCAGGTGGCTATTTCTGCTATCATAATCGTAGCCTTGAGCTTTCAAGTCTTTGATCATACTGATTAAAGTCCGGGATAACGCTTACTACCTCTGGAATATTATCCGTCAGTTTTATAGGTGGTAATTCATCATAATTTGTATGAATTCGTTTGTGCAGACTGAGCAAACTATCAGAATCAGTTATTTCATACTCAAGCGCATGATTGATGGTTTTTACAGCTTGTTCAAATCCATTCATTGTTGTTAAGGACGCAATCATTTTTAACACTGTTCCTTTCCTGCTTTTATCGCATTTCCCAAGGAAGTTTTGCATGGATTCCGGTAACATCTGATATATTCCTGTATATTTCAAGGCACCTGGGGAACGGGATAACTGTGTCAGGTAAGGCAGCCATTTCATACTCTGCTGTTTGTTTTCTCCATAAAACCGTTCATGTTTTACAATCTCCCGCAGGCTATCATCCAGTGGAAACACATTATTCGCTGTTATTTTTATACGGACACGTTTTGAAGCATATCTTGGGGAAACAGAATATTCATGAAGGCCATTATTCAAATAAAATCTTCCGTAGTTGTTCGTTTTAACCGTGCTATATTTACTTACATCAAGCGGGGTCTTAGGCAATTGCAATAACTCTGCTACATCCTGTTCAAAGAGTTCTTTTATGGTGGCATTTTTCCGATAATGATCTCTTTCGGCATCTTCATCACATTTTATGAGTAACTCGTTATTAAAATCGGTAAGCCGGGAAAACCTTGGTACGGGAACCAGCATATTTCGTCTGTGATATCCTACTTTCCCTTCAACCGACCCCTTTTCGTGGCCTGAGTTTGCGTTACAAAACGCTCCATTGAAACGATAGTGCTCTGAGAAACGAAGAAAATCATTTGTCAAATTGCGTTCTCCGTTTTTTAAGATCTTTGTTACGATAGTTGAAGGATTATCAAACCAGATCCTGGTAGGAACACCACCAATATATTCAAAAATCGTTTTTAGCCCTTCAAAAAGACATTCCTGATTTTCTCCTTTAAATAATTGAAAATATCCTTTGTTACTGTAAGGAAAAGAAAGATTTAAATATTTACCGCTGTAAAGTTTCCCGTTTTCATAATACTCCGCTTCGCCGAAATCTGCCTGTGCTTCTCCAGCTCTATGTTCCAATGGTAAATAGCCTTTATTATTGTTATATATCTCCTTTTTCCGTATTGAAAAATACCCGGCAACTGTGCGGTAAGAACAAGTGAAGCTGTCTCCATATTTGGATACCAGCCTGTCAAAGACCCTTTTCGCAGTATGTCTTTGCTTCTTTTTTGCTTTTTTGTCTTCTGTAAGCCATTCGTCAATTTCTGTCTTGTATTGTTCCAGTTTGGGAAAAGATTTATCATGCTTTTCTGTTTCCCTGATATTCCAATCTTCTTTATTGATATACATCCGTATGGTCTTTCTATCTCTACCTGTGAGGTTTTGAATCTCTGATATATTTCTCCCCTC
>JAIOTT010000309.1 GCA_021106655.1 Bacteroidales bacterium | reverse complement strand
ATCCTGAGTCCCTCCAATAACAGGGGCTGAGTTAGAATAAGCTACGGAATAGAATTGTGTTACGCTGTAATTGTTATTAAGTGTTATAAAGCTGTTTCCACCATCCTGTGTAAGAGTAATACCACCATCACAGCCAATATAGCAAATGTTTGGGTTAGTAGGATGGAAAACATAAGTATGGTGGTCAACATGACAATATTTTGGATTGATATTGTTCATGCCACCTTCAGAGATTTGTTGCCAGTTAAAGTATCCACCGTTTATCTTTTCGCCCATCCACATGTTAATTCCTCCAACCATTATTTTATTTGGGTTATCCGGAAAAACAGCAATAGTGTTATCATATACACCCTGACCCTGGCTTATGTCGGCACCATACCAAAAAATGTTAAATTGTGAGCTACCACCCGGGCCAATGATTTCCCATGTTTCGCCACTATCTTCCGACCTGTAAATATTATCAAGGGCACCCGAGTTACTGGCAGCGCTTGCATAAATAATACTTGGGTCAGAAGGAGCCATTGCAAACTCAATCCGGCCAAGGCCTGAATTGGGCAATCCACTACTTCCTCCGGATTTATTAACAAAGCTGAGACTATCACCGGTAGGTGACACCCAGGCCATATTCCCGACAGATGCGATCACTAAACCTCCCTGAGAAGAGACATCAATGTCATAGGCATTTTCGGTGTTATATACATTTCCTGTAAATTTGATAGGGTTGTACCAGCTAATACCATTATCGTCAGACACTCTAATACCTTTGTTGGTAGCAACGAATAATCTTGATGAAACAGGATCACATACAATTCTGTTTATATAAGCATATTCTAAATGCTCATTTGGTGTTGGTGTAAGCGCGTCAAGATGGGTTATCTTATCATTGTTTTCCGGTTCAAGCTTGTATACACCATTGCCAATAAAACCACGTCCACCATTACCAATACCATCATATAATCCTTCGCCGGTACCAATAAATATGTGTCCATTTGGTGCTTGAGTAATACAACTTACGGCGAGATTATCATTAAAGCCATCAATTCTAACCCATGAAGTTCCTGAAGTTGTGGATCTCCATAATCCACCACTAACACTTCCTGCGTATATGGTATGATATGTGAGGTCAGTATTATCTATTAGGATAGCTCTGGTCCTGCCACCAATGTTGTCAGGCCCAAGTTCCAGCCAGCTTAAGGATTTTGATGACTTATAAGAATTTTTCCTCATCTTATCAACATTCTGCCTGGCGTGGATCTCATCAGCAGGATTAATTAGTCCCGTTTCCTGGTTGTTTCTGATTTTTACGAGATATTCAACTGCACCCTTAATGCCTTTAACACTGTTTTCTATTTCGCATACCCTTGGGGAATAATTTGCTTTTTGTTGTACATTAGAAGAAGATATCACAACAATGATAAGTCCTAAAAATGCAAATAAAAGGCCAAACAGTATACTTTTGTTTTTCATATCAATTAATTTAATTTGGATTTAGATTTTTGCGTAAATCAGATTTTTTAAAATAGGGGCACAAGTTACATATTTTTTGATAACCTCCCAGTAAATTACTTAAAAAGTTTCAACAAAATTTCATAATTAATCCACACAAACAAAGATAATAATTTTATAACCTGGAACAAAGTTGAATCAGGTAACGGTATTGGAAAATCAGTTAACGGTAAAAAGATTGTTATGTATATTTGCATACTTAAATCTTCTGTTAAGAAATGAAAAACTTGCATATAGATCTAAACAAGTATATCTTTGCCGAAATTTTCAACTGGTACATGTCAGGCCTTTGCCACTTTGTCGTTTTTTGAAAATAGAATAAATTATATCTCTTCGCAAACTTTTAAAAAAGTAATAAAATACTGTTTCTCAAACAATTACAAATAAATTAAAAATGAAAAATATTCTTGTAAAAATCACGATTCTCGCAGTTATAGCAGTAGGATTATCTGCATGCTATCCCGGCGGAGCTGAATATGTTAGTGACGTTGATGTTGTTGTCACAAATTATAATCCTGACTATAACTTTAAAAGTATTAAAACATACTTCCTGGCCGATTCAATTCGTCATCTTGTTGCTGAGGGAGAAGAACCTGATCGCAGTATGGATCCGTTTATCATTGATGAACTGGAAAGAAATTTTGATGCCTTAGGGTATGATCGTCTTGATACTAATGATATTAATGCCGGAGAAGTGCCTGATGTTGATATTGTAGTTACAATTGCATTAATAACAGTTACCAATATATATTATGATCCCTGGTATCCCGGTTGGGGCTGGGGCTGGGGAGGATACCCAGACTATGGCTGGGGCTACCCATGGTACGGTGGTGGTACTTATGTGAGTTCATATGATACCGGTACTATTTACTGGCTTATGTTTGATCCTGATGATGTTGATGAAGATGGCGAGATTATTAACCTCAACTGGGAAGGCGTTATTAATGGATTGCTGGGAACTAAAGTAGCAAACACACAATCAAGGATCACAACCGGAATTGATCAGGCATTTAAACAATCTCCATATTTATTAGGTGAATAATAATAAAAAAATTAAGCATATGAAATATATAACAACAATAATTTTGGCAGTTCTGATTTCTGTTTCTGCCAGTTCACAGGGACTTTTTAGTTTGAATTATGCTCTGGGATTTCCCACAGGTGAGACTTCGGATTATATTGCCAGCACCAGCTTCAGGGGTTTTTCTGTTGATAGCAGATATTTCCTTAATGACCAGTTTTCACTAGGTGGATCGTTTACATGGTCAACATTTTACGAAAAACTGGCAGGTGCTTCTTATACCAGTGATAATATGACAATCACCGGAACACAATATCGTTATCTAAATGCTTTTCCGATTTTATTTCAGGCGCATTATTACCTGGGATATAATATAATGAAACCTCGTGCTTATGTTGGTGGTGGTATTGGCCCCTATATAATGAACCAAAGGACAGATGTTGGAATTTGGTCAAAGGAAAATAATTACTGGCACTTTGGTATTTCGCCTGAACTGGGAATATTATATCCTTTTTCGGAGACTACCAAATTAAATATTGCAGTGAAATATCATTATGTATTTAAAGCTAAGAAGACTATTGATTATAGCTGGTTTGGTCTTAATATTGGTTTTGCCTGGGGTGATTAAAATTATTATCGCAGGGTATTTGGATGATGAGAAAGATCCATGACCATCAGATTACTATGCATAAGGGAATAATAATAAACGGAAACTTGAAATTAGAAATTTGGAAGAACTTATTTTATCAGCCAAATTTCAAATATCCAATTTCTGAATATGAATTTACTACAAAAATATAAACAGATGAATAAAATATTGAAAAAATACAGAATAATTGTTTTTGCATTATTAATTCTTTTGCCTGTTGGAATTTTTGCACAGGGAAAATTTGAGATCACTCCTTTTGGCGGTTATATGTTCGGAGGAAAATTTCGTTTTTACGAAGGTGAATTAAAAATTCAGGATGCCGCAAATTATGGAGGAATAATAGATATTGAAGTTGCACCGGATACAAAATTTGAAATCCTCTGGAGCCAGATGCAGACTTCAGCTAGATTCAGGCCATACTACGGATATGATTATATTAGCTCTGATCCTTTTAATGTAACGGTTAATTATTTCCAGATCGGTGGAGTCAGGGAAGTTGATAATGGAAATGTCAGACCTTTTGGGGCATTTACCTTGGGAGCAGCATATTTTATGCCTACCAGCCGTAGCCTTGCTGATCATTGGCAGTTTGCTGTAACACTTGGAGGAGGAGCAAAAATCTGGTTTTCCGATCATATCGGAATTAGGTTGCAAGGGCGACTTATGATGCCTATGTATTTTGCGGGTGTTGGCGGATATTTTGGAACAGGAGGCTCAGGCCTTACAGTTGGTGCAAGCTCTTCAGTGATACAGGGAGATTTTACCGGTGGCTTGATCTTTTCTTTCGGAGAATGATGTTAATGTGTTAATATGCTAATCATTGCTGTCCGGAGAAAAATTAATAGATTCTTCGCTTCGCTTCAGAATGACAATCTGTTCCGTGTTTTTCCAAAGGGAGGGGGTTGATGGCGGCTTCGCTGCCATCAACCCCCTCCCTTAATATCCTAAATGATTGTCATTCTGAACAAAACGAAGTGAAGTGAAGAATCTATGATGCATTATATTAAGTTTACTGGACAGCAGTGATATGCTAATTTGTTAATGATGGAAAGTAGGCTAGTCCACAGCCATTAGTGGCCTGTCAAAACGAACCTGAAACAAGGAATATGAGTTAATATAAGTTTATCTTCGTATTGTACTCTCCTGACTCGGTTACAACTTTTAAGTAATAAACACCTCCTTTCAGTCCATTAAGGTCAATCTTCCCGGTGTAGTCTTTATTGAGATCTCTTATGTTTCTTTTAATGACTTCTCTTCCTAATAAATCCATTACATATAGGTCATATGTCTCAGATCCGGAATTTTTAATTGATATATTAAAAACACCATTGCTTGGATTTGGGTAAATATTTATCCTTAAGACAAGGGCTAGATTGGTGAATTCAAGGCCTGTTGTACCTGTAAGCTCAATATCATCAAGAGCCATATCACTTTTTTCTCCATTTCCTGTTATTCCTCTAAACCGAATGTTTATTATTTTACCATAATATTGTGACAGATCAACAAATGCCTGTTTCCACATATTTCCCTGGTTTCCGGAAATAGGTGTTATGATATTCTCTGTCCATTGAGAGTTTTCATAAATATCTATATGCAGTTCCCCCATTTCAGCACCATTCATGTGATACCAGAACGAAAGCATAGCCTGGGTTACCGAGCTTAGATCAATGCATGGTGAAACAAGTTTTGCCTCTGATTGAAAACAATCTATTGTTGGCTCAAGATACAGGTATTTTCCTGATGTTGTAAAAGTGGTATGATCAAAGATTGGTCCGGTAAAACCTGTAGGTGTGGGGCCTGCATATGGCCTCCAGTCTATATCATCTCCTGTTTTATTGAAAGAATTGATCCATCCGTTATCGAGATCACAAACAACATCGCTGCAACTTGCTGTTGAAGAGCATATAGTGAAGCTTTCATAATCTTCTTTCCATCCGTTGGATACTGTTATTCCCGGTAAAACATTTACTGATGAATTAACAGTATCATTATGACGGTTTCCATCCTGGGGATATGTTGTCCAGACTTTTAGCTGATAGTTACCGGTATTGCTGAGATCTGCTGTTGTATTAAAATCATAGTCAGCGGAATTGAAAGGCGCTATACTTGTGTTAAAAACCTCATTTACTATTGTTCCTCCATCAAGCTGATAATGAAGCGGGATGTTAACCAGATCAGAGTCACCATTATTTTTAATATTAATACTTATTATTACAGCCGAATTATCCTGACAATCCTGTAATACCCCTGATTCAGGAGAGAGGAGTGCCGTGATCTCAGCATCAACTGGAATAGGACAATTCCAGAGTCCTGCTAGTTTATGCCTGGCATAAGCTCTTCTGCCAACAGCATTATCAGGACCATAAGCTTTTACGCTCATCCAGTAGTCATCATAGGGGTTAACACCCTTAACTACATAGGAAGTGCTTGTGCTTGTACCTATTGAATCCATATACATTGATCCCAGCATGCTGATCTCATAAAACAAAGCCCCACCAACTGCATTCCAGCTAAGTTGGAATGAATCAGGGCATGCCCAGTTGTACTGCATGTATGTTGAAGTTCCAATGAAAGAGAAGGTTGTATCACTAATGTCTGAATACGAGCCTCTGCTGACCCTCACCCTCGCATTACCAGTAAGTTCAGTAGGAACTACCCATGCATAATAACGCTGAGCAGGTGCAATATTCTGAACAACAGGATCCCAGCTATTACCATTATCTGTTGAGTAGTCAATATTAAATGATCCTGTATTTCCAAAAGCATCCCAGCGAATTACTTCCCATTCGCCCGGAACAAAGGATTCGCCACCTATCGGATAAGTCAGATCAACTTCTTCATTTCGGAATTCATAAATAAGAAAATAAGTTTGCGGTCCAATCGGAACCTGAAAGCCTTCAACGTTAACAGAAAATGTTCCGGGAGGTGGATTATCTATTGTGACCTGCTCCATATTGTTCAGATCATCAATTCCCCTGACAGCATAAGAATTCAGGTTTACAGGGTTGGGTGTAGGATCAAGAACCCATGGATTATAAGCTATCGCTGAAGGATCAATAAGCTGAATGTTAAGATCATTCACTAGCGCTTTTGTTGTATTTACAGAGGCTTCAAAATCGTTCCAGTATACCATTACCCTTAGTTGTCCGGTACCGGCCGGTACAATAATATTATGAT
>JAIOTT010000124.1 GCA_021106655.1 Bacteroidales bacterium | reverse complement strand
TCATGTTCTTCATCAATGATGATGAGTCCAAGATCTTTGTATGGCAGGAACAAGGCAGATCGTGGTCCTAAAATAACCTGATATTTTGCTGAGCCTCCATCCTTTTGCTTTATGTTGTTAAGCACATTATCCCACACCTCAAATCTCTCATTATTACTGTATTTCGAATGATATATCCCGATCCTATCACCGAAATATTTTCTTAAACGGCTTATGATCTGTGTTGTCAGGGCTATTTCAGGTAAAAGGTATAAAACCTGTTTGCCGGAAGAAATAACTTCATCGATGAGTTTGATGTATATTTCTGTCTTACCACTTGAAGTCACACCATGCAATAAGACAACATCCTTGTCATTGAATCCTTCCCTAATTTGCGTTAATGCATTATTTTGATCTTCACTCAAATTAATGTCAGTCGCCTTTTTTTCTGCATCAACTTCAGGTAATCTGCTTTTTTGCTCAAGACTTGTAACAAAAACTCCCTTTTTAACAAGCGCATTTAGTTGTCCTGCTGAAGCATTCGCCTTACGAAGTAATTCAGGGCGAGAAATTTTTTTCTCTGCTTCCGATGGGAATTTCGTAATATGAATAAAAGATATTAAAAGCTCAAGTTGCTTAAAGGCTCTTTTTTCTAGATCATCAAAAACTGCCCTAAGTTTTGCTTCATCTTTATACTCATCTGATAAATAAATATAAGTTTCAGATTTTGGCTTATACCTGTGCTGTATTTCTTCATGGGTAAGGATCACCCTTTTCTCTATGAGGTTTTTTATTAGGGGGATGATCTTTTTTTGATCTACAATATCGCTCACCTCCGACAAGGAAAGGGAGCTTTGCATTTCCAGGGCTTCAGCGATTAGGTATTCCTTTTCATTCAGTGATGTGAGGTCACCATCAAATTCCGGATGTATAACTATCTTTGATTCACTGGCAAGTTTTAGTGCTGAAGGGAGAGCAACATTCATTACTTCACCCAGTGTGCTCATATAGTATTCGGATATCCACTTCCAGAAATCAAACTGCTTAGCATTAACCACAGGATAATTATCCAAAACAGAAAGGATATATTTGGGGATATGTTCTTGAGGAGGTGTTTGGTGGATCTTATGTATTAGTGCTGTATAAATTTTAGATCTCCCAAATTGCACAACCACTCTTTTGCCAATACTGACATCCTGATTCATATCCCTTGGGACCCTGTACGTAAAAACGCCGGGAACAGGTAATGGTAGCAGGACATCAACAAATAAAGTAGTTCTTTCCATAAATTAAAAAAGTGCCTTGAGTATTTAAAGTTAATCACATTGCTAAAATCCTCGCCATCTCAAGGAATTCCCTATTAATATCCTTATGATGTTTAACAGATTTCACAAGGGGAGTAAACTCAACTTTTGTACTAATAAGTCCAGCCATTACACCTCTTTGTCCATTCAAAAGGGCCTTTACCGACTCATAACCAAGTCTGCCAGCTAAAAACCTATCGAAGCAAGACGGGCTTCCACCACGTTGAACATGGCCGAGTATAGTAACTCTTGTTTCGTAATGATCATATTTTTCACTGACTTTTCTGGCAATCTCAAACGCTCCTCCTGAGGAATCACCCTCTGCAACAACAATAATTCCGGATCGTTTATTTTTCCTAAAACCTTTTTCTAAGATCTCTATTAATTCTTCAATATGCGTTTCTGTTTCAGGGACTAGAATATCTTCTGCTCCTCCGGCAATCCCACTTCGCAGTGCAAGAAATCCTGCATCTCTTCCCATCACCTCAATAAAAAATAAACGATTATGAGAATCAGCTGTATCCCTGATCTTATCGATAGCTGAGACTACAGTGTTCAAAGCAGTATCAAACCCAATAGTAAAATCAGTACCATAGAGGTCGTTGTCTATTGTTCCCGGAATACCGATAACAGGAAAGTCATACTCACTAGAGAATTCACATGCTCCGGCAAAGGTTCCGTTACCACCAATTGTTATTAAGGCATCAAAGCTATCCTTTTTCAGGTTTTCATAAGCTTTTTGTCTTCCTTCCTTTGTCATGAATTCCTTGCTCCTGGCAGTCTTTAAAATAGTACCACCGTTCTGGATTATATTTGAAACCGAATGGCTTTCCATTGCTCTGAACTGCCCTGCAATTAGTCCTTCATAACCGCTAAGGATTCCTGTAACATCCAGCCCATAATATATCCCAGTTCTGACTACGGCACGGACACATGCATTCATTCCCGGGGCATCGCCGCCACTTGTGAGAACGCCTATCTTTTTGATCTTTTGCATTTTATTTAAATTTAATAGAACACAGATAACACAGATGCAACGAATTTTAACAGATAAAATCCGTTAAGATCAGTTTAATCCGTGTCATCTGTGTTCTATTCAAAGATTATTTCAATACTTTCATGCATTATTCCGAAATTTTTTGGATCCTTCATATATAGAAAACTTCAAAAAGCGACATTCTAGCGGCCCGTTAAATACCTTTATTTTCCTTGAGGGGCGTAATCCAACAAATTTGTGTGCCTCGAGATCCGAACTAATAATCCATGCATCGTATCCGGCATAGTTTTTCTTTAAGGTATCCCCTATCTTTTTATAAAGTGATTTTACGTCTTCAACTTTCATTCTTTCACCGTAGGGTGGATTTGTTATCATAATTCCTTTACCTGCTGGTGGAATATAATCGGTAATATTAGATGCCTGCAAATCAATATCTTTATGCATTCGTGCATTTCTGATATTGTTCCTGCTTATGCTGATCATTTTTCCTGAAATATCGGAACCAATGATCTTATGTTCAAACTCCTGTTGGCCGGCAATTGCATCATCTTTAATTTTCTCCCATGCCTCTGCATCGAAATCCTTCCATTTCTCAAAACCAAAACTTTGTCTGTAAAATCCGGGAGGAATCTTGTTGGCTATCAAGGCAGCTTCCATGAGTATTGTTCCTGATCCACACATAGGATCAACAAAATGACAATCTCTTTTCCAATCGCTTAAAAGGATCATCCCTGCAGCAAGCACTTCATTTATAGGTGCCAGACCCGTTTCAATCCTGTAACCACGGCGATGAAGAGATGTTCCGGAACTATCAAGTGATACAGTAACTTCATCATTAAATACACGAATATTTATTCTTACGGAAGGGTTTTCTGTATCAACAGAAGGCCTCTTGTCGAATTTTTTACGAAAACAATCTGCAATAGCATCTTTAGTTTTCAGGGCAACGAATTTTGAATGATTAAAATATGAAGAATTAACCACACTATCAATAGCAAAGGTATCTTCAATGTCCATTAAGGTCCACCACTCAATTTCGGAAACGCCTTTATATAATTCCTCTTCATTAACAGCATTGAATAATTTGACAGGTTTTAATATCCTGAGAGCGGTGCGGCACCAATAATTAGCTTTGTACATGGCAATGTTATCGCCATGAAACTCCACAGCTCGTCTCAGGGGTTTGATATTCTCACAACCAATATTTCTTAATTCTTCCGCAAGGACATCCTCCAGTCCGGCAAAAGTTTTGGCGATCATTTGGAAGTTGTTTTTTATTTCTTTCACTTTTAAGATATTTAAGTAGAAGCTAGCATTATTCATTTTTTTGCCACAAAGGCACTAAGTCACGAAGATTCATTAAAAAATTTAAATAAACAATTTGTGAATCTTAGAGTTTTGGGGTCTTAATAGTATTCTCCTTATTTCTTAATACCTGCCAAATCCAACAAAAACGCATACTCCAGTGCAGTTTCCTTATAACGTTGAAAACGTCCTGAAGCACCACCATGGCCAACATCCATATTAATATAAAGCACCAGAAGATTATCATCTGTTTTCATTTCACGAAGTTTGGCTACCCATTTGGCAGGTTCCCAGTACTGCACCTGTGAGTCGTGTAATCCCGTAGTAACAAGCAATGCAGGATAATCCTTTGCTTCAACATTATCATATGGTGAATATGAAAGCATATAATCGTAATACTCTTTGTCGTTGGGATTTCCCCATTCATCAAACTCACCTGTGGTAAGAGGGATACTTTCGTCAAGCATAGTAGTAACAACATCAACAAATGGAACCTGGGCTACTGCACCTTTGAAAAGATCCGGGCTCATATTTATCACGGCACCGATCAGAAGTCCGCCAGCGCTGCCTCCCATTGCGTACAATTCATCAGGGCTGGTATAGTTTTCTTTTACCAGGTATTCCCCACAGCTAATAAAATCAGTAAATGTATTTTTCTTTTTAAGCAGTTTGCCATCTTCATACCACTGACGACCCATTTCCTCTCCTCCACGAATATGTGCAATAGCAAAAATAAATCCCCTGTCGAGTAAGCTCAGGCGTGAAGAACTGAAATAGGCATCCATACTGGATCCATATGATCCATATCCATACAATAAACATGGGTTTTTGCCATTTTTCTTAATCCCTTTACGGTATACCAGTGATATCGGAACTTTCACACCATCCTTTGTTGGTGCATATAATCGCTCTGCCTGATAGTTTTCAGAATTAAAATCCCCAACAATTTCCTGCTGTTTCATAAGTTTCTTTTCCCTGGTGATCATATTATAGTCATAAACAGAGTTGGGAGTAGTGAGAGATGTATAACCATAACGTAACGAATCAGTATCTAATTCAAAATTCCTTGAAGTATATGCAAGATATGTAGGTTCACCAAAATCAATATAATGATCTGACCAGTCATTCCATTTTATAATCCGGATCTGTGTCAATCCACTTTTTCGTTCTTCCACAACAAGAAAATCTCTGAATACATCAATACTTTCCAAAAGCACATCATCCCTGTGTTGTATAACTTCCTTCCAATTCTCTTTCGATGCAGCAATAACAGGAGTTTCCATTAACCTAAAATTCTTTGCTTCATAATTTGTTCTAATATAGAATTTATCGCCAAATTGAGCTACCGAATATTCCAGGTCACGCTCTCTGGGCTGAATAACTTTAAACTCTCCCTCCGGATCATTGGCATCTATAAAACGATATTCATCCGAGACTGTACTGCTTGAGCCAATCATTAGGTAATCCCTTGATTTCGTTTTATAGATAAAGCATGTAAAAGTATTATCTACCTCTTCATAAATCTCTCTATCCTTTATGTCAGATCCTAATACATGCCTGAATATTTTGTACGGCCTTAATGTTTCATCTTTTATTGTATAATAAACTGTTTTATTATCATTAGCCCAAGGCACATATCCTGTAGTGTTAGGTATTCTATCTTCAAATAATTCACCTGTGGTCAGGTCCTTAAAATAGATTGTGTACATTCTTCTACTCACTGTATCAACACCAAATGCAAGGATTTTGTTATTCGGGCTCACACTGATACCGGTAACGTTAAAAAAGCTATGACCCTTTGCCATTTCATTAACATTGAGCATAATTTCTTCTTCATTTTCAAGGCTTTCTTTCTTTCTACAATAAAATGGATACTCCATACCTTCCTCATATCGCGTATAATAAAAATATCCATTTAATTTATATGGAACAGAAAGGTCAGATTGCTTAATCCTACCAATTATTTCATCATACAATTTTTCTTTTAGCTTAACAGTATGAGACATTAAGGATTCCCGGTATGAGTTTTCAGCTTCCAGATACTCTATAACTTTAGGGTTTTCCCTGTCGTTCAGCCAATAATAATTGTCGATTCTCGTGTCGCCATGAATGCTTAATTCTTTTTTGATCATCTCTGCCTGAGGAGCTTTCATTTTATCTGTTTTTTGTCCGTTATAATTGCAAGAGCCAAAAATAAATAGTAAGCCTATTGCAAAAAAATAAAATTTTTTTAGGGTAATTTGATTTCTTGACATGATGTTGGGTTTTGAAATATTAAAAAGAGAAATTAAGTCCGAAGCTTGGCATTATAGGCAATTGATATACTTTCTCGCTTGTCATGCGATTTATATAGAAAATATTATCCTTATCATAAATATTCGTTACAGAAATGTTTGCTTCAAGCAGTGTACGCTCACCCAGGAAAAATTTACGCTTAACCGTAAAGTCAAGGCGATGATAGCTTGGCAATCTTCCTTCATTTAAACTTGCATAAAGGGTTTGTAACTCACCGTTAATAATAACATAATCAGTATTAATACCATCATCAAAAGTGATATTTTCATAAAACCCCTGAGTTTGTGTGAATGGGAATCCTGAACCGAAATTCCATCTTAGGCTAATCTCCCAGTTCATGTCCTCTCCGAGAATATATGCACCGACAAGATTTACATTATGTCGCCTGTCATAATGAGGAACATATTTGATCAATTCTTCTTCTTCATATTCACGATTCACAAATCCATAAGAGTAAACGGTCCAGAGATAGATCCGTCTGAAGTCATATTTAAGTGAAAAATCTATACCGTAAGCATTACCTCTTTCAATGATAAAATCTTTTTTAAGGTAGTCAGGCTCATCTGTATATTGTTCATTATCATCAAACACCTTATTCCTGTTCATATTGGTGAGTTGAGAAAAATTCTTATAATATGTTTCAAGGTTTATGGTTACGTTAGAAAAAAGGTCATATTCCATACCGAGGATCAGATGTTGGGCTTTCTGAAGTTTATGTGTGATCTCTTCTCCATCAAATTCATCCTGAATGTTCTCAGGTCCGGAAAGAAATCCATAGAACAGGTTAACCACATCCCTGTCGGAGCTGGTACTTATCAGGTTTTGAGAATATAATCCACCTGCAAACTTAAACCTCAGGCGGTCAGTCGCATTATACTTCAAAGCTAATCTTGGTTCTGGCGAGAAGTTAGATAAAGTTGCATACCACTGAATACGTATACTTGGTTCAATTAAAACCTTACCTGCTGTTATCTTATATTTAAAATAAGCAGCAAGTTCTGTTGTATAATCATTTTGTTCAATTTTACGATTCACAGAATTATAAAAATCGAATGATGTATTAAAACCGAGCATCTCAAGTCCATATTTGATAGTGTTTTTCCCAACAAAATATGTAAAATGCAAACCCATATTAAATCCACTTATTGAGCTGGTTCTTGGCGACCTGTTTTGCTCTGTAAGAGATATTTTATAATTTGAAAAAGCAAGGTTACCTTCTATCAATGCAGGTGAATTACCGGGTATTAACAGAAAATTCATTCCACCACCGGATGATTTCCAATTGTAATCTGATATTGCTTTATAATTTACTTTATCATTAAAATTAAAACCAAAAAAATTCACTTTACTCCCATTTGCACCATTCAATGATATTTTTCCATATAGGTCCATATAGTTAAAAGGTAATCCTGCCGAATCTATGTATTCATAAAATATTTTTGAGCTTTGCTCGAGATATGAATTTTTCCATGAGAGGATGAATGAAGAACTACCCTGGCCATCATCCTTTTGTTTAGATATCGGTCCTTCAAGCATCAGTTTTGCACCAAAAGTGCTGACAGCAGCTTTCCCGGACAGTCGTTTTTTATTTCCATCCCTGGTTGTAATATCCATTACTGATGAAATCCTTCCTCCATACTCCGCTCCAAACCCACCGGTATAAATATCTGCATTTCTAAGAATATCAGTATCAAAGACAGAAAACAACCCAATTGAATGAAAGGGATTATATATTATCATACCATCCAGAAGCACTTTATTTTGAATAGGAGATCCTCCACGAATATATAACTGACCTCCCTGATCTCCTGTGAATATCACACCCGGTAAAACCTGCAGGTATTGTGCCAAATCAGGCTGTCCTCCAATAGTTGGAATTTGCTTGATCTGTTTTGGTGTAATCTTTATTACAGATGTTTTAGTTTCTGTTCTTGCTTCTTCCCTGTCGGCAGAAATAGTTATTGAGGTAAGGGAATAAGAAGCTTTCTTCATAAATAATTTCTTGAAAATTATCTCATCTCCTTTTATAGTAACCGGCATACTAATAGTATCGTATCCAAGATAAGTAACCATTAAGGTATAAGAACCTTCCGGTATCTTAGATATTACAAAAAAACCATTGACATCAGTTGTAGAACCATATTTGGTTTTTAAAAGGTAGGCATTTGTAAATATAACCGGTTCTCCTGATTCCTTCTCGTAAATAAATCCACGTATTGTTCCTCCCTGAGAAAATAAATCTCCAGAAGTTAGAAATATTAACAAAAAGATTATCAATGAAGTAAGAAAAGAGTTCCTTAGTTTCATGTAAAAGTACTCTGGTAATTATAATATTTTATTATC
This sequence comes from Bacteroidales bacterium, assembly GCA_021106655.1. GTDB lineage: Bacteria > Bacteroidota > Bacteroidia > Bacteroidales > SMBSF77 > SMBSF77. Next base: position 854 of record JAIOTT010000124.1, on the reverse strand, counting down.
ACTTTTTTGCCGGACAAATGTAAGGATAAATTTGTAACGTAAATAAATTGATTTTTATATATTCTGACAACTTAAAGGCATAAAAAGTTGCAAGGTCACCAGTATCCCAAAAAAGTATAAACGTACATAACAAACAAATACCATCTAAGCGGTGGATTGCAAATACATATTACTAATTAATTTAAAAAATTATCATGGGTTTCAAGTGTACCATCAATATATTCCTGCACCAAATCTTTAGGGTTTTCAAGTTTCACACCCACAAACACATTAATTTTGTGCTGATTAAATAAATTAATCTCGTTATGTCCAATCCCTCTGGTTATTACATCAGTAATACCTTTTTTTGCTAACCAAACAGCTAATGATTCTGACAGTTGGGAAGGTACGTGTATTAAATATTCTTTATCAATTGCTTGATCTTTAACAAGAAAAATTTGAAACAGCAGGCTGCTTGCAAAATGCGGACTTAATTTGTTTTCTTTAACAGGTAATGCTATTTTTTTCATAGTTTACTTTTGTTCTTTCTAAAATACTTTTCCATTCTATCGAATGCTTTATTTATCATTTCTTCGGGAACGCAGAAAGAAAGCCTGATATGATTTTCGCCTGTTGGCCCGAAAGCTATACCGGGAGTTGTAGAAACCCTGGCCTCGCTTAACAGATTTTTACTAAAAGTGATTGAGTCGTTTCCTTGATCACCTATAATTTTTGGAAGCATCAAATATGAACCTTCCGGCTTATTATACTCAAAAACAGAATCCAATATATCCAATCTTTCACACATAAGATTTCTGGCTTTAAGATAATGCAACCTGAATTCCTCAATACAATCCTGACTACCTTTTAAGGCT
>JAIOTT010000345.1 GCA_021106655.1 Bacteroidales bacterium | reverse complement strand
GCCAACCCATCTCCACCTGTTGGACCTGCATTAGGTGCAAAAGGTGTTAATATTATGGAGTTTTGCAAGCAGTTCAATGCTCGTACACAGGATCAGGCTGGTAAATTAATACCTGTTATTATCACTGTGTATAAAGATAAATCCTTTGAATTTATTATTAAAACTCCGCCGGTTGCTGTACAGTTGCTTGAAACAGCAGGACTGGATAAGGGTTCCCCGGAATCTAACCGTAATAAAGTTGCTTCCCTGAATTGGGATCAGATCAAAACTATTGCTGAGGCAAAAATGATCGACCTCAATGCTTTTACTGTTAAATCAGCAATGAGAATGGTTGCCGGAACAGCTAGAAGTATGGGAATAACTGTTAAAGGAAATTTTCCGGAAAACCTAAATTAAATCCTTGCTGTTTGCATTATCAGATTGTCAAAAAAAATAATTTAACACAAAATGGTGAAATTGACAAAAAAAAGAAAAGAGACTTTAGCCAGTTTTGAGAAAAGTGAGATATATCCTTTGAGTGATGCTGTTGATATTATTAAGAAAATAAGCTATACGAAATTTGATGCTTCTGTTGATCTGGATATTCGCCTTGGCGTGGATCCCAGAAAAGCAAATCAAATGGTTAGAGGATCTGTTGCATTACCTCACGGTACAGGAAAAAGTATTAAAGTGCTTGTTCTTTGTACACCTGATAAAGAGGATGAAGCTAAAGCTGCTGGTGCTGACTATGTAGGTCTGGATGAATACATCACCAAAATTAAAGGTGGATGGACAGATATTGACGTGGTTATTACCATGCCTAGCGTTATGGCGAAAGTTGGTGCTTTGGGAAGAATCTTAGGACCCAGAGGTCTTATGCCTAACCCCAAGACTGGTACAGTGACTATGGATGTTGGAAAAGCAGTTAACGAAGTTAAAGCCGGTAAAATTGATTTTAAGGTTGATAAATTTGGAATTATTCATTCGTCAATTGGTAAGGTGTCATTCGATAGAAGTCAACTTATCGATAATAGCTCTGAATTAATTCAAACTATTATTAAAATGAAACCGACCTCGGCTAAAGGTACTTATATAAAGAGTATTTATTTATCAAGTACTATGAGTGCGGGTATAAAGGTTGAACCTAAATCTATTAGCATTTTATCTTAATTCCCTGCTTTAATAAAATGTAGAAAATTTTATGAGAAAAGAAGAAAAAAATCAACTCATAGATTCCCTTTCAGCGAAATTGTCTGATTCAAGTAATGTGTATCTTACAGATATCTCAAACCTGAATGTTGAGACTACGCATGAGCTTAGAACACTATGCTTTAAAAGGGATATAAAACTAATGGTTGTTAAAAACACATTGCTGAAAAAAGCAATGGAAAAATCCAATAAAGAAATGGAACCACTCTATGAAATTCTAAAGGGTCCTACTTCTTTAATGTTCTCAGAAACTGGAAATGTTCCTGCAAAAATAATTAAAGAGTTCAGAGAAAAATATGATAGACCAATATTAAAGGGTGCCTATGTTGAAGAATCAATTTATATTGGTGATGATCAACTGGATATCCTATTTAATATCAAGTCGAAAAATGAACTTATTGGAGATGTGATTGCATTACTGCAGTCACCTGCAAAAAATGTTATTTCTGCATTACAATCCAGTGGAAATATTATTAGTGGTGTTCTTAAAACACTGTCTGAAAAACCTGAATAAGGATAAACTTTGCATTGCGATAAGCAATATTAATTAAACGAAATCAATATCTAATAATCATAAAAAATAATCGAAATGGCAGATTTAAAAGCTTTTGCAGAACAATTGGTTAACTTAACTGTTAAAGAAGTTAATGAATTGGCAGAAATTTTAAAAGTAGAATATGGAATTGAACCTGCAGCTGCTGCTGCAACAGTTGTTGCCGCCGGAGCTCCTGGAGCCGAAGGCGGAGCGGCAGCTGAAGAGCAAACAGAATTTGATGTAATTATCAATAGCCCGGGACAATCCAAATTAGCAGTTGTTAAACTGGTTAAGGAATTAACAAGCCTTGGCCTTAAAGAAGCTAAAGAATTAGTTGACTCCGCACCTAAAGCAATTAAGGAAGGTATCTCTAAGGATGAAGCTGATGCCCTTCAAAAACAGCTTGAAGAAGCTGGTGCAGAGGTTGAAGTTAAGTAGAAGGATAAAAATACTTGTAATTCGCAGGAAACCCCTTGGTATTAAAGGGGTTCCTGTTGTTCACTTTATTTATTCTTCTTCTAACTTGCCTGGTTTATGCAGGCATTAAAAACTTAGAACTTTGACAATAAAAAAAACTGAAAGATTCTCATTTGCGTCTATTAAAAATCCTTCAGAATATCCGGATTTTTTAGACGTTCAGATTAAGACATTTCAAGATTTTTTCCAATTGGAAACTAATCCTGAAAATCGTGTTAATGAGGGCTTGTTTAAAGTCTTTGATGAAAACTTTCCAATAACTGATACTCGGAATAACTTCATTTTGGAATTCCTGGATTATTTTATCGATCCGCCAAGGTATTCTATTGATGAATGTATCGAGAGAGGCCTCACGTATAGTGTGCCTCTTAAGGCGAAGTTAAAGCTGTATTGTACTGACCCTGAACATGAGGACTTTGAAACCATAATTCAGGATGTTTATCTTGGTATGATACCTTATATGACACCTAAAGGTACCTTCGTTATTAATGGAGCTGAAAGAGTTGTTGTTTCCCAGTTGCACCGCTCTCCGGGTGTATTTTTTGGGCAGCATAGGCATGCTAATGGCACCCAGTTGTACTCCGCAAGGATCATCCCTTTTAAAGGGTCATGGATGGAATTTACAACTGATATCAATAATGTGATGTATGCATATATTGATAGAAAGAAAAAATTGCCTGTTACAACATTATTAAGAGCTATCGGTTTTGAAAGCGATAAGGATATTCTCGAAATATTTGACCTTGCACAAGAAGTTAGAGTTAGTAAGTCAGGCCTTAAAAAAGTTCTGAATCGTAAACTTGCAGCCAGAGTTGTTAAGTCGTGGATTGAAGATTTTGTCGATGAAGATACAGGCGAGGTGGTTTCAATTGAACGTACAGAAGTTATAATCGACAGGGAAGTAATCCTCGAAGATAAGCATCTTGAGCTGATACTTGATGCTGGAATAAAAACTATTTTAATCCATAAAGAACACAAGGATGCTATCGATTATGCAATAATCTTTAATACTCTTCAAAAAGACACTGCTAACTCTGAAAAAGAAGCTGTTGAGTTTATCTATCGTCAGCTTAGAAATGCAGAACCTCCCGATGAAGAAACAGCAAGAGGTATTATCGATAAGCTTTTCTTTTCGGATAAGAGATATGATCTGGGTGATGTAGGTAGATACAGGATTAATAAAAAATTGCTGATGGATACTCCCCTGGATACTAAAGTCCTTACAAAGGAAGATATTACATCCATTATTCAACACCTGATCAAATTGATTAATGCCAAAACTGAGGTTGATGACATTGATCACCTGAGTAACAGAAGAGTCCGTACCGTTGGAGAACAATTGTATTCTCAGTTTGGAGTCGGACTAGCTCGTATGGCACGTACTATTCGTGAACGTATGAACGTAAGGGATAATGAGGTGTTTACACCAACAGATCTGATTAATGCCAAAACTTTATCTTCTGTAATCAATTCTTTCTTTGGTACTAACCAGCTTTCTCAGTTCATGGATCAGACTAATCCTTTGGCTGAGCTTACGCATAAAAGAAGAGTTTCAGCATTAGGCCCTGGTGGACTATCAAGGGAAAGAGCCGGATTTGAGGTGCGTGATGTGCATTATACTCACTATGGCCGACTGTGTACTATCGAAACTCCTGAAGGTCCTAATATCGGACTAATATCTTCATTGTGTGTTTTTGCCAAGATCAATAAGCTTGGATTTATTGAAACACCATACAGAAAAGTAATTGAAGGTAAAATTGATATAAATGAACCTCCGATATATCTAAGTGCCGAAGAGGAAGAAAATAAAATTATTGCCCAGGCTAGTGTTCCCATGGATGACCAGGGGAATCTCACCAGGGAAAGAGTGAAGGTTAGATATCTTGCTGATTATCCTATCATTGATAGAAAGGAAGTTCATCTAATAGATGTTGCGTCTAACCAGATAGCATCAATAGCTGCTTCTCTGATCCCATTTCTTGAACATGATGATGCAAACCGTGCTCTGATGGGATCAAATATGATGAGACAGGCAGTTCCATTACTTAATTGTGAAGCCCCTATTGTTGGAACAGGAATTGAAGCAGATGTTGCAAGAGATTCCAGAGTGCTTATTAATGCTGAAGGTGATGGTGTTATTGAATATGTTGATGCTGACGAGATTGTAATCAGATATTCAAGACATGAAAAGGAAAAACTTGTCAGCTTTGATGATGATGTTAAAAAATATAAGCTTACTAAGTTCCAAAGAACTAACCAGAATACTTGCGTCAACCTGAGGCCTGTTGTGAAAAAAGGTGAAAAGGTAGTAAAAGGGCAGGTGTTGTGTGAAGGATATGCAACCGAAAATGGAGAACTTGCTCTTGGTAAAAATTTAATGGTAGCATTTATGCCCTGGAAGGGATATAATTTTGAAGATGCTATTGTGATCTCCGAAAGAGTTGTTCGCGAAGATATTTTTACCTCAGTCCATATTGAAGAATTTACCCTGGAGGTTAGAGATACTAAAAGAGGTGTTGAAGAATTAACTAACGATATTCCTAACGTCAGTGCAGAATCAACTAAAGATTTGGATGAAAATGGATTGATCAGAATTGGTGCTGAAGTAAATGAGGGTGATATTCTTATTGGTAAAATTACACCTAAAGGTGAAACAGATCCAACTCCTGAAGAAAAATTGCTCAGAGCTATCTTTGGTGATAAAGCAGGTGATGTTAAAAATGCTTCACTAAAGGCTCCTCCTTCAATGAAAGGAGTTGTTGTAAATAAGAAATTGTTTTCCAGAATTGTTAAAGACAGGAAGTTAAAATCTAAAGAGAAAGTCATAATTGACCAATTGGATGAAGAATTTCAAAACAATATTCAGGAAACAAAAACTAAACTTGTTGACAAGCTTACCGTTTTAGTTAGCGGAAAAACTTGTCAGGGAGTATATAATAATTTTAAGGAGGAATTAATCCCTAAGAAGATTAAATTCTCTCAGAAATTGCTTGTTGGTATAGATTTTTTGAATGTTAATTCAAATAAATGGACAACCGATAAAGAAAAGAATGCTATGATAAAGGTATTGATAAATAATTTCAATATCAAATATAAAGAATTATTAGGAATTTATAACAGGAAGAAATTTGTTGCTACTGTAGGAGACGATTTGCCAAATGGTATTGTGAAAATGGCAAAAGTTTACGTTGCAAAGAAACGTAAGCTTAAAGTTGGAGATAAAATGGCAGGACGTCACGGTAATAAAGGAATAGTAGCAAAAATTGTTAGAGAAGAGGATATGCCTTTCCTCGAAGACGGAACTCCTGTAGATATAGTACTGAACCCATTGGGCGTACCATCGCGTATGAACCTTGGACAGATATATGAAACCGTATTGGGATGGGCCGGTAAAAAACTTGGACTACAGTATAAAACTCCAATCTTTGATGGTGCTCCGGTTGAAGAAATTAACCGATACCTTGAAAGTGCCGGATTACCACATAATGGCAAAGTTTATCTTTATGATGGTGGAACAGGCGAAATGTTTGACCAACCGGCAACAGTTGGATATATCTATATGTTGAAATTACACCACATGGTAGATGATAAAATGCATGCTCGTTCTATTGGACCTTATTCGCTGATTACTCAACAACCACTGGGTGGAAAAGCTCAGTTCGGAGGTCAGAGATTTGGTGAAATGGAAGTCTGGGCGCTTGAAGCATTTGGTGCCGCTAACGTATTACAGGAAATATTAACTGTGAAATCTGATGATGTTCAGGGTAGGGCAAAAGCCTATGAAACAATTGTTAAAGGTGAAAATATGCCAACACCTGGTATTCCTGAGTCATTTAATGTTTTAGTGCACGAATTAAGAGGTTTGGGTTTAAATGTAACATTCGATTAACACAATGCTATTGGTGATGATTATCCATCTGTCACCGTATGTTTTGACTATTATATCAAATTTTTTAATGCTTGCATAAGTTTTTTTGTTAGTATATATAAAATTAATCTATGGCCTTTAGAAACTATAATCCAGCGATCAGCAAATTTTCAAAAATTACGATCAGCCTTGCTTCCCCTGAAACTATCCTTGAAAGATCCAATGGTGAAGTACTAAAACCGGAAACTATTAATTACAGAACTTATAAACCTGAAAGAGATGGTTTGTTCTGCGAAAGAATATTTGGCCCGGTGAAAGATTGGGAATGCCATTGTGGTAAATATAAAAGGATACGATATAAAGGTATTGTGTGCGACAGGTGTGGTGTTGAAGTTACGGAGAAAAAAGTCCGTCGTGAAAGAATGGGGCATATTCAACTTGTTGTACCCGTTGCTCATATCTGGTTTTTTAGGTCTTTGCCAAATAAAATCGGAGCCCTCCTGGGTTTGCAAACAAAAAAACTGGACACCATTATTTATTACGAGAGATATATCGTAATAAATGCGGGTGTTAAAGAAAAGGATGGAATTAGTTATCTGGATTTCCTTACAGAAGAAGAATATTTTGATATACTTGAGACATTACCAAAGGAAAACCAGTATCTTGACGATGACGACCCTGAAAAATTTATCGCCAAAATGGGTGCCGAAGCACTCTATGACTTACTGGCACGCCTCGACCTGGATCAAATATCATACGACTTACGTCATAAAGCAAATACAGAAACATCACAACAGAGAAAAGCTGAAGCTCTTAAACGACTTCAGGTGTTTGAAGCATTTCGGGATGCTCGAAAACGTATCGAAAACCGCCCTGAATGGATGATAGTAAAAGTCGTTCCTGTTATACCACCTGAGTTACGCCCTTTGGTGCCTCTTGATGGTGGCAGATTTGCCACTTCCGACCTTAATGATCTTTATCGTAGGGTCATTATACGTAATAACAGGTTGAAAAGACTAATTGAAATTAAAGCTCCTGATGTGATCATGCGGAATGAAAAACGTATGTTACAGGAAGCCGTCGATTCATTATTTGATAATTCAAGAAAAGCAAATTCTGTTAAAACCGAATCCAACAGAGCCCTGAAGTCATTAAGCGACAGTCTTAAAGGTAAACAGGGACGTTTTCGTCAGAATCTTCTGGGAAAAAGAGTTGACTATTCAGGCAGATCTGTTATTGTTGTCGGACCTGAACTGAAACTCCATGAATGTGGAATTCCTAAAGATATGGCATCAGAACTGTTCAAGCCTTTTATTATTCGTAAGATGCTTGAAAGAGGAATTGTTAAAACAGTGAAATC
>JAIOTT010000230.1 GCA_021106655.1 Bacteroidales bacterium | reverse complement strand
TAAGGGAATTGAATTATCTGATAAATGACTTTGAAATTGTATATAATTATTCAGGAAGCCTTTGGTGGAATACAAGAAAAAATACTGGTGAGAATGCAAAGTATCAAAATACTGAAGAAAATGTTTATGAAAGCTTTGTTGGATTTGCACCAGTATTCGATGATGTCAGAGAAAATAATCAGAGGGACACAATAGTATTTGATTCTGATAAATATAATCTGGCCCATAGGTCGTATACACATACAGACAAACGTTTTCAGGAATTGCCATATAGTAGGGATGAAATTGAACAGATTAATTGTCTTTTTAAGCAGGAAGATAAAAACGGCACAGTTTATCTTGACCAACATGCAACAAAATCCAATTTTTTACAAAACATTAAAGATTGCAAATATGTACATATTGCTACACATGGTTTTTCCAACGATAAGAGCCCTGAGTTATGTGGTTTAGCCTTTTATCCTAGTGAAACTTCATCAGGTTCTGAAATTGATGCAGGATTGTCTAATTGGATGAATTATTATAACCATAATGTATTGTTCTCTGGTGAAATGTATGGTCTGGATATAGAAGCAGATTTATTAGTATTAAGTGCATGTGAGACAGGCATTGGGAAATTAGCAAAAGGTGAGGGATTATTGGCAATGACAAGAGGGTTTTTATATTCAGGTGTTAATAATATAGTATTCTCATTGTGGAAAGTCAATGATAAATATACTAGGGATCTTATGGTAGAATTTTATAAGGAGATATTATCCGGGCATACATATTCAAGTGCTCTGAGAATAGCAAAATTAAGATTAATAAAAGATCCAGAATCTTCATTGCCAAAGTTCTGGAGTAGCTTTTTATTAATTGGCGAATAAGACTCAGGATCTTATTATATAAAATAAATACATATATCATGAAGAGATTAATGAAAGTAATTTTTATCTTATTTCTGCTGACTTGTGTATTGTCCATTGCAAAGTCACAAAGTACAACACTTCAATTTAGTCAGGAAAATAACCTTAGCAGATATGCTAAAGTTTGGGGATTACTTAAATATTACCATCCTGAAATTGCAAAGGGAAACATTGATTGGGATAGTGTTTTGGTTGTAAATATAGCATCTGTTAAAACAGCTGATTCAAAAAAGAAATTTATTTCAGAAATAAAAAAATTGCTTGATGTATCCGGAGATCTAAGGGTTTGCGATACTTGTGATTTTTTTAACCCGGATAGCATAAAGAGATATCCTGATTTTGACTGGGTCAGAGATACAGTTTATTTTTCAAGACCATTAATTGACAAGCTGGAATTTATCATAGAAAACAAAACACCGTTTGATAATTATTATGTTCAGATTGATCCTGATAATGGGAGTACGACTTACGAAAATGAAAAAGCATATAAAGACATGGTATATCCATCTGAGGAGTATCGTTTGCTTGCTTTGTTTAGGTATTGGAATGTAATTAACTATTTTTTTCCATATAAACACTTAATGGATAGAGAGTGGAATGAAGTTTTAATGGAGTTCATACCTGAATTTGTAAATACGTTAGATACAATTGATTATCATTTATTGGTTTTTGAACTTGCTGCAAAAATTGATGACTCGCATGCGATTTCAACGAGTGATTTACTAAACTCCTATTGGGGGGACAAGTATTTACCATTCTTAACAAGTTATATTGAAAGTAGTACGGTTGTTACAGAAGTGTTTTATCAATCAGATTCCTTGATTAATATTAATGTCGGGGATGTAATAATTAGTAGAGACAACAAACTTATGTCAGATATAAGACATGATTGGTCACTATATATTAGTGGATCTAATGAAGTTTCAAAGCAATCTTTAATTGATTTATTTCTATTTAATACCAATTGTGATACTTTACATTTTGATGTTATAAGAGGAAATCAAGAGCATAAGTTAGAAGTTGCCAGCTTAAATTCGGATGAAATTCGCCCTATATTTTATAGGAAGTATATGAAAAGGGATGTTATCAATTGGATATCCAATGACATTGTTTATATTAAGCTTTCTCATCTCCAAAGAGGCGATGTTGATAGTTTAATGCAAGAGGTTATAAAGTCAACGGCAATTATTTTTGATTTAAGAGGTTACCCAAGGAATACAATGTATCAAATTTCAGAATATTTAAACCCTGAAAAGAAATATTTTACATTAATTTATTCACCTGATTTGGATTTTCCAGGATTATTCAGGTATACTGACATGTTAGAAACTGGCCCTGATAATTATAATAATGACTTTTATAAAGGCAAAATCATTATTCTTATTGATGTAAATACACAAAGTCATGGTGAATTCACTTGCATGGCTTTACAAACTGCTCCGAATGTAACAATCATTGGGAGTCAGACATCAGGGGCAGACGGAAATGTATCTCAATTCAAACTTCCTGGTAATATCACTGTTCGGTTTTCCGGAATTGGAATTGCTTATCCTAATGGGAATGAAACTCAGAGAATTGGGATAATCCCAGATGTATTTATTGAATCAACAATAAAAGGAATTACTGATGTAGAAGATGAGGTTCTTAATTAATCTTT
>JAIOTT010000500.1 GCA_021106655.1 Bacteroidales bacterium | reverse complement strand
GCTAAAATAATTAATCCAAAGCCGAAAACTACTGCAAGGTTTAGATTCCATAAAACAATTGTGCTCATTGCTTCATACTTAAGTACTCCTATTGCAACAAAAATCGCATACACTATTGTATACAAAATAAATAACCTAACACCGAGTTTTGCCTTTTTCTTTGAGGCAAGATCGACACCTAGTTCTACTGCTGGTCCATGATCCATGATAATGTTATATTTAGTTTATAATCAATTTAAAATTTTTTCTTTCCATCATTCCATTTTTCCAATATTCCATTCTTCCATTTCCTTCTTAAAAGAAATAATATGCTGAAAATAAGAATCTGATACTTGAAACTGATTCAGCGTTCTGAACTTCTCCCAAGCTATTTACTCCATCCCCATAAGCGGCTGTTGTATACTCAATTTCTCCTGCCAGCCTTGTTTTTCCGGCATTAAAAACAACTCTTGGAGAAACACGATATACGTACTCTATTGTACGTCCTCTGGTATAGTAAGAAGACGAATTGTTCCAATCATAAATATTCTTATCAGATCCCATGTTTTTCGTGTATCCGGCAAATATTCCTGCCTGGAATTTTTTGCCATTAGTATGAATATCAGTCCAGAATGACATATTATTTAAAGTAGTGTAATCGCGGTAGTCTTTTGCTGTATCTGATATCTCTCTGACCGCATAGCCACCAAGCATAACCATATCAGTAAGGTTCTGCCCGTATACTGCTTCAAATTTATAAGTTAGCTTAGTTCTTTTATATTTAACAAATACAAGGCCTGAGAGCCCGCTAATAGTTCCGTCAGCTTTATATGACTTATCAGTTTCCAGTCTTGGTGTAAGGGTTTTATAAGATCCGCCTGCGCCAATATGAAATTCAGTTTTTTTATCGGTGTTTTTTGATGTGTAGTGAAGTTGAAGATTCATATCAGGTATAGCAGTATTTCTAAGATACATTGAGCTTGAACCCATTGGACCGGTGCTGACAAAATCTCTTTGTTCCACTGCTGCAACAATAAGCTTTATTTTTTCTCCAAAGTTTTGGGTAAGTCTTATTTGGGGATTTCTTGAAAAAGGTTGAAAAGGTACACCAGTATTAAAGGATATAACACCCGGAAAGCATGAGGTGATGAACATTGGATGCCAGTATTGACCAAATAATAACTCTGTGTTCGTCCAGTTTAATTTTAAAAATGCATGACGTAATCTGAAGCCATTGATATCTCCATTGGAATGTCCGAAGAAAGCACCTTCAATCATACCGGAAGTCTTTGCTCCAAAAGCATCAGTCCCGGTAATTTTTCCTCTTATTCTGGTTTGCATAGCAAGAAAGTTCGTATTGGCTTTTTTGTTAATATCTTCACCTTCAATATCTTTCAGTTCTAGTGTAGGGTAAAGTAAAAAATGTCCTTCCCTGATACTAACTGTTTGTCTTGTGTCGTAAAAGAAATCAGCTTTAACAAAACCAGAAAGCTTAATTCCAAACTTATTATCACTCTGGGCTGATAATAACACTGGCAATAAAATAATAATTAATGCAATAAAATTCTTTTTCATAAGCTATTATTTAAAATTTGCGTAAAAGTAACATATTTTGTAAGCGCTTGCATTTCATTTGAAAAGATTGTATTTGAATGTTTTTGTATAATCTTGAAAGACAAATAAATATCCGACAAATGATATATGCAATTTAAAATGTTTCTGAATTAATTATTTATCTGGAAGAGCTTACTTTATAGTGGAGATTAATTAGAATATCAGCAACCTTACTTACATGATTACCCTGTATGATAATTTCACCATCTTTAACACTACCTCCTACACCACATTTGGATTTTAATAATTTCCCCATGGTTTTTAGGTCTTCATTACTGCCAATAAATCCCAGCACCAATGTAACTACCTTACCGCCACGTTGTTTTCTGTCGGACTGAACTTTTAGTTTTTGCTGTTGAGGAGGCAGTGTTTCAATTTGTTTATCTTCCTCAATTTCATATTGGAAATCTGGATTTGTTGAATATACTATTCCAGTTTTATTTTTTTTTGCAACCATATTTGGGACTTTATGAATCTATTTAATAAATTGGAATTTGGGCATTGGGATTTATTTATGAATTAGTGCAATTAGAAATTTCTTATATCTATCTTAATTATTAATTATGGAATTATTATCTTTAAGGATGCAGGCTTAATCCTGACTTTGATTCTTTTACCAAGTTTAATTGCTTCGCCGTCTACATTGACAACTCTTTTTTTCTTCTGGAAAACAACAACTTCTTTAGCTTTAATAAGCTGCATAAGCTTTGAATGATGAATTTTTTTATGATACAATAAATGTACAAGGTAAGGGATCTTAATTAATGGAGGTTTTTGCAAAATAGCTACATCTATCATTCCGTCATTAATTTTTGCTTCGGGAGCAATGCTTGTGTTGTAGCCAAATTGGTCGGTATTCGCAAAGTTGATCATCAATGCGTCAACTATTGTTTTTTTTCCATCAATGAAGATTTTATATGTTTTTGGCTTGTATTTCTGGAACTCCTCTGTGACTAGGCGGAAATAAGGCCAGAATCCTCGTTTGTTTACTTTTGCATATTTCTTTGAAATAAGTCCGTCGAAACCCATACCGGCAATACTCACAAATAAATGTTTATTTATGCTTGCAGTATCGATATTTGTTGTTTTATTTCTGTTAATAACTTTAATTGCAGGGATTAGCTTTAAAGGAATATGTAGGTGATTCGCCAGTCCATTTCCTGAACCGGTTGGAATGATGCCAAGGCTGACATTTGTATTAACAATACTTCTGGCAATTTCATTGATCGAGCCATCTCCACCAACAGCAACAATGATATTAAAATTTTCACCAATTGCCTCTTTACTTATTTTGGTAGCATCTCCACCGGCCTTAGTATAAACTATCGAATATTCAAATTTATCACGATCAATATGCTTGTCTATGAGTGCTTTCACAGATTTTTGTTTGCCCGTTCCCGATATAGGATTTATGATAAATAAGATCTTAATTTTTTTCACAATAAAATTATTCAATTATACAAATATACAGTTATGTAATTAATCTTGGCTCGAAGCCGGAAGCCCGAAGTGACTTCTATTGCCACTGTATTTTCAAATTAACAAATTAGCACATTAACATTAGCATATTAACACATTAGCACATTAGCACATTAGCACATTAGCACATTAGCACATTAGCATATTAACACATTAACACATTAGCATATTAACACATTAACACACTATTCCATTTCATCTTGTAAGCCTGTTTTCTATCAGACGGTTATTATATTGCTGGATCACAGCTTTGGTAAATTTCTCCATCTGTTCCACTTTATGCATTTTATTATTAAGCAGGTTGTTTTCTAGAAGACTGTCATTAATTATATTATATAAACCAATTGATTGTTTGCCATCAAACTGCAATAAATGTTCATCCATTATTAACTGATAATAATTGTTTAAATAATTTATTGAAAATCTCAAGGCTGTGGAGTCAAAAACACTAGTGCCAAATGCAATATAGTCCTCATCATAATTTATGTATTCAAGTAAAGATGGCAGTATATCTATTTGCTGGGCAATCAGGGGGCTTACTCCTTTTAGATTTGAATCGGGGTCGAAGAAAATAATAGGGATAGCATACATTCCTACATTACCTGTGTAAAATGGATTATAGGCCTCCGACGTGTGATCCGCTGTAATTACAAAAATGGTATTTTTAAACCATGGTAATTCTGATGAAGTTTTAAAAAATCTTTTAAGAGAATAATCAGTGTATTGAATTGACTTTTGTATTTCCAGATTTCCGTTTCTAAATTTCCCTTTATGCTTTTCAGGGATAGTATAGGGGTGATGTGATGATAATGTGAAAATTGTTGCGACAAAAGGTTTTTCGAAAGTATTGATCTCTTTAGTTGTAAATTGCAAAAACTCTTCATCAAAAATTCCCCATTTACCATCAAAATCTTCTTCATTATTATATTCATCCCTTCCATAATAACTATCAAACCCAGCCATTTTGGTGTAGTTGTCAAACCCCATTGTCCCATTATTACCTCCGTGAAAAAAACTTGAATAATAAGATTTTTCCTTAAGTAAACTTGCAATACTGTTAATATTGTTTCCTGCATATGGAGAAGTAATAAAGGCATTATTCATTAGTGATGGAATACCTGAAAGGATAGCCGGAAGGCCTTCAATAGATCGTTTTCCATTTGCAAAGCCTTTATAAACAAGACTATGGCCTATTAATGAATCTAAAAATGGCGTATAGCCCTTATATTTACCCTCATGAATTGAAGTATTTATTGATCCAATATGTTCCAATGACAGGCTTTCGATAATAATAATAACAATATTCTTTTTACTATAGGCATTATCTATACTGCCTCTATGATATGGAGTGTAAATTTCTTCGAGTGTCTTGGAATCATAATAATCAGCCAACAATAAATTTGATTTGTTTATTGTTGTGAGAAAGGTATAAGGTGTATTCAGGACAAGAGGGACATTTTTGGAATTAGTATATTTTCCTGCAACCATTATACTTAATGGCCTGAGTTGAAAACCACCTCGAATTCCAATAATTGTAAAGAATATGGTGATCAGAAAGATCAGTGAATGAAAAATGTAATATTTTATTTTATCACTGATTTTTACGTTATAATCCAATCTTACTTTTTTAAACAGATAGATCAATAAAATAATCAAAGCTATCCAAATGAGACAGATATACCAGAAATCCTTAATGAAGACCGGAATTAATGCAGTAAAGTCATCCCCGGCACCAAGATAGTTTAGGATATCTGCTGTTGTTCTCTTAAAAGTAAATTTAAAATAAATAACATCTATTAAATTAACAGCAATTGCAATAGAGTTTATAATCAGAAAGAATGTGTTAATTGTGAGCATATAAGCCTTTTTCATTCGGAACCTGAATGGAAGAGTATAAAAGACTATTAATGGTGAATTAATTATTAAAATAACGGAAAGATCAAATCTTAAACCATATAAAAAGATTGAAAGAATTTCAGCAGTTGAAAGATCAGAGAAATATAACTGATTAAATAAAAAAAACACCATCCTGCTCAATGAGAATAATATTAAGATTGTAAGTATTCTCAATATAAGCAAGTAGAACAAGCTTTTTGTATGGATTATTTTTTTAGACATTCGTAAAAAAATCAGTCAACAGCAACCCATAATTTCGTAATTTGTAATTCGTAATTAGTTATCTATTCACTAAAAATATATAACATTTACCGTTCTGCTAACTTCTTGAGCTGTGTTACCAGCATTATCCTCAACATTATATCTTACATAATATGTGCCTGTATCTGCAGTATTCACTCCATTATTAACAACGATCTTATCTGTGATATCTCCATCTTCTTCATCATATGCTGTGGCGCCTGCATCTACATAGTCAAGCCCATATCCGGCTATTGTTGGATTTACTCCCTCTAAGGTAATTACCGGAGGATTTGTATCCTTGTCATCTTTATCGCATGCACTAAGCAATAGTAGTGCAATGGGGATTATTATGAATGTTAGTCTCTTCATGTTTTTTTCAAATATTCCATTTTTTTCATTATCATATTATCACATTATCTCTTAGTCTCTCAATCTCAAGCTTGTAAATTTGTTACCAACTGTCGACTGCTTACTGCTCCTGCCATTGCTCCTGCCACTTCTTCATAAAGCTATCATTCCTTGACTAGAAAAGTCCAGCACTCTAAAGTATCGTTCAATTTTGCTTCGGTAAAAACAATATCAAATGAGTTGGTACCGACAGTACAAACTCCATAAAAACTAATTTCAACAGCTGAATCAACAACTATTGTGACAGTTTGCTTAGGAATGATTGTCAGGGAATCACTTACTATCATATACACGTAACAACTATCGTAAGCAGCGAAAGTTGAGAACCATATTTTATTATTTTGCAATGAATCAGCAAAAATAAACTCATTGTCAAGAACGAAAACATTACCTGAAGGAAAGGGTTTGGTACAATCTCCATCATAATACCCGTTAAGAGTGTCTGCAACATTGTATACAATAACTGTTCTACTTACCTGGGCTGAGTTTCCAGCTTCGTCAACAACTGTCCAAAGAACTTGATATGAGCCAGTTTTATTTTCATTTACACTGATATCAGGTGCTGCTTCAATATTTTCATCAGTATCATCACTTACTATAACACCCGGGTCAATATATTTTTCATTAAGAATATGGTAAATTAATGCAGGGCCAATAAGTTCTATCATTGGCAATGTATTATCAACCTTCTTGCAAGAGTGTAATGCAAAAAAAGAGAGGGTAAATATTATTAATATTGAATATCTTCCTACCATATAAATAAAAAGAGATACTACAAAAGTATCTCTTTTTATTGAAGTTTTGTAAATATTATTGCTTTACGTAATTAACTGCAGATGTTTTATTTTCAGCACCAATCTCAACACATGGCTGGATATCAAAATTTCCAGTGTTTACATCAACAACACCTGTCCCTGAGAATGTACGTTGAACAAGTGGAGTACCTGCGCTAACTGTCTGACTTGGAATTGTCAATGTGCCTCCGCTTATTAGCATATACACTGAAGCACCAATGTAATTATTAAACTTATTTACCCATATCTGGTTATTAACATTACCTGCAACAAGTACCATGTCAGTATAATCATATTCTAGGCCACTGGTAGTTTCAGTAACATGTATGTTATAGTTTCCGATTAAAAAATTTGCCTCATTGTATACTGTCACTTCTCTTTCTGCACTACCTTTATTTCCTGCAGCATCTATAGCTGTCCAAATAACTTTATAAGTACCTATCATGTTTACTTCAACCTCATTAACTTCTATTATCACCTCAATTGGATCGCCATCATCTATTGCAGTTGCGCCAAGGTCAACGTAAGGGACATTTAAAACGTGTGTGATTTTTGCATCACCTATTAAGGTAACAACCGGTGCTGAAGAATCATCTTTTTCACAAGAAGTAATAAAAATTGATCCTGATAAAAGAATTATTGAAATTAATACAACAAAGTATTTCTTCATTTCCCCCCCCCTAAATTATTCCTTATCGATAAGTATTTTTGTATAAACAATATTTTTCCTCAAAGATAAAAAATATTTTTCAAAAAAGCAAGTCAATCTTAAAGAACCTCAGGAGGATAAGTGAAATTGTTATGTCGAGCGATTGCGAGATATATCAAATGATAGATTATTTACTCCACTTCGTAATGCTCAGAATGACAAATGTTTGTGTCGTTGAAGCGGGGGGGCTTCAATATTTTCATCCGTATTATCACTGACTATAACACCGGGGTCAATATATTTCTAATCAAGAATTCGGTAAATTAATGCAGAGCCAATAACTCTATCATTAGTTATGTATTATCAACCTTCTTGCAGGAAAGGAATGCCAAAAAAGAAATAGTGAATATTACTGCCTTATATAAGCTGCTACACATTGTTTTGTGTAACTTGGAGGACCAGTAAATATCTCCATGGAGTGAATTTCAAAGTCACCGGTATTTTCATCAACATATCCATATCCGGAAAAGGTTCGCTGGTTTGGCGGATTTCCAACAGTTTGATTTTCGATAGTTATATTTGAACCGTCTACCTGCATAAACACAGCAGCACCCTGGTAATTATTAAAATTGGTTTCCCATATCTGATTATTTACATTGCCAGCAACAATTATCATCCCACTATAACTAAATACATCAACAACTCCATTTGAATCAGATTCTCCATGTACATTATAGTTTCCAATCAGAAAATTTGCTTCATTGTATACTGTAACCTCCCTTTCGGCACTGCCTTTATTACCTGCAGCATCTACAGCTGTCCATATAACTTTATAAGTGCCCACCATGTTTACTTCAACCCCATTAACTTCTATTATCACCTCAATTGGTTCGCCATCATCTATTGCAGTTGCACCGAGATCAACGTAAGGTTGGTTGAGAATGTGTGTGATTATTGGATCACCTGTCAAGGTAACAACCGGTGCTGAAGAATCATCTTTTTCACAAGAGGTAATAAAAATTGATCCAGATATAAGTAATAAAGAAATTAAAATTACAGTGATTTTTTTCATGATTTTTTATCAATTAATTTGTTAATGATTTTTTTTTTTTGCAAAAATAATTTTTTTATCTTACAAATTATAAAAAAAATTATATTTTTGCATCTATAACCTAACCAAATTAAAATTAGTAAGAGAAAATTATTATCATTAATATTGATTGCCGGAATGGTATCATTATTTTCTTGTGGCACATGTGAAAACGATAATCAAGATGCTGACAAGGAAAAACAAGAAGTCCAGGTTGAAGACCAAACAACACCAGAAGCTGATGCAGTGATTGAAGAAGAACAAGTTGAACCAAC
Organism: Bacteroidales bacterium; assembly: GCA_021106655.1. Taxonomy (GTDB): domain Bacteria; phylum Bacteroidota; class Bacteroidia; order Bacteroidales; family SMBSF77; genus SMBSF77. The sequence continues at coordinate 6,239 of JAIOTT010000500.1, read as the reverse complement.
AGAAGGGGATACAGTTGCTCCAGTTCAGGAAGAAGCTGATGACGCTGCTGCTGAAACAGAAGTTGAAGAAGCAAAGACTGAATAAGTTTTTTTGAAGAAGCTGAAAAGCTAAATAGTATAGAGTAGGGAAGGGGAGTAGTAAAAGAAGATAAAAGGATTGGCGTTTGCTGATTGTTTATGGGATTAAAATGGTATACTGTTTTTAATAGCATGCCGGCTTTATGCTGTAATATTGAATAATTAAAGGAATTCTTTGTGGATTCCTTTTTTTAATTACAAATTGATTTAATTTTGATTATCAAGCTTGCTGTCTACAGCACATGATAATAATTTAATTACTAATCCTGATTCATTTAACATAGGAGGAACAATTGGGAAAAACAGCAACGACAGGAAACAGAGGAGAGAGCGTACGCTCTGATTGTTTTGTATCTCTTGAAATTACAAATTCAGGAGGACTCAATATTGATCTTAAAAGTAAGGTTAAGGAAATGTTTGGTGATGAGATTCTTAAGTTATCAAATAAAGTGCTTAATAAACTGGGAATATATAATGCTAATGTTCTGATTGATGATAGTGGGGCTCTTCCTTATGTCATTGCCGCTCGTCTTGAGGCAGCTGTAAAAAAGGTTTCAGATACAAAAGTGGAATACCTTCCTGAATTAATATCAGAGAACAAAAACTTCACTACAAAAGAGAGAAATCGTTACTCACGACTTTATCTTCCCGGAAACACTCCAAGCCTGATAATTAATGCAGGGATTCATAAACCCGATGGAATTATTCTTGATCTTGAAGATGCAGTTGCTGCAGATAAAAAATTTGAAGCTGGTTTTTTGGTGAGGAATGCACTGCGACAGGTGAATTTTTATGGTGCTGAAAGGATGGTGAGGATAAACCAGATACCAGGAGGATTGGATGATCTGGACTTTGTTATCCCTCACCATGCAAATCTCATCCTGGTTCCAAAATGTGAAAATCCCGGGCAGATCCATGAAGTCAATAAAAAGATTGAGAGCCTTAAGAAAAGAGAAAGACTTGATTATCCAGTATGGTTAATGCCAATTGTTGAAAGCGCTCTCGGTATTGTTAATTCTTATGAGATTGCCTCAGCAGCTGAAAATATAGTTGCAATTGCAATCGGGCTTGAGGATTATACTGCTGACATAGGAACACTCAGGACAAATGAAGGAACTGAGTCATTTTTTGCCAGAAGCCAGATTGTTAATGCGGCTCGGGCAGCTGGAATTCAACCTATAGATTCTGTGTTTTCGGATGTTGCAGATATGGAAGGACTGAAAACAAATGTGCTAAAATCCAAGTCCCTGGGCTTTGATGGTATGGGATGTATACACCCTCGTCAGATAAGTGTTATTCATGAAAATTTTGCTCCTCTTGATTCTGAGATCGAGAAAGCCAAAAAAATTGTAAATGCATTCAATGAAGCTACAAAGAAGGGACTTGGTGTTGTTTCTATTGGAACAAAAATGATTGATCCTCCAGTTGTTAAGAGGGCGCAAAACACAATTGATGTTGCTGTCAGGCTTGGAAAAATATCAAAAAGATGGCAAGATCGAACAAAAAAATAATCGAACATAGAAACAATATATTAATTTATCCATTTAACCATTTCATGAACAAATACGACAAAATAGTAAAGAATGCAGCCGGACGTTTAGTACCGACTGAGATAAATGGTGAAACTCATATCCCTTATAAAGGTGTTGGAAAACATATTCCTGATGGAAGGAGATATGGGCCACCACTAGCATCTTGTACAAACTACCCAGATGACGGAAATAAACTGCTTCCGGATTTAAAAGAAGCTTTGTTAAAATCCGGTGTAAAAGATGGAATGACGATTTCAACTCATCATCACTTCAGAAATGGAGATATTCTGGCTGTCCAGGTATTCGATATTTTACATGAAATGGGAATAAAGGATTTGCGATGGTTTCCATCTGTATCTTTTCCATGCCATGCTCCAATTGTAAAGCATCTTGAAAATGGCACCATCAATCGAATTGAAGGAAGCATGAATGGCCCTCTTGGTAAATTTTGTTCTGAAGGAAAGATGAAAGGAATGGGAGTGTTACGCTCACACGGAGGGAGATATCAAGCAGTTCATGATGGTGAAGTGATAATCGATATAGCAATAATCGCTGCTCCTACTGCAGATACCTTTGGTAATGCAAACGGTGTTGACGGGGATGCTGCATGTGGCCTGCTAGGATTTGCACTCGCCGATTCTCAATTTGCACACAAAGTTATCGTTGTAACTGATAATATTGTGCCTTTTCCTTGTATACCATGGCAAATTCATGGTAATTATGTTGATTATACGGTTCTTGTTGATAAAATTGGGATACCTGAAAAAATCGTTTCCGGTACAACAAAAATCACCAAAAGCCCTGACAGATTGCTGATAGCAGAGCTGACTGCAAAATTTTGTGATGCAGCAGGGATTGTTAAAGATGGTTTTTCATACCAGGCAGGAGCAGGTGGTACAGCTTTATCTGTTGGGATGTTTTTTGCTGACATGCTCAAAGAGAGAGGAATGAAAGCAAGATTTATTAGGGCAGGGAGCAATAAATACCCTGTACAGATGCTTGAAGATGGACTGGTTGATTATATCCTTGATGGTCAAACATTTGATCTGGAAGGCGTTCGATCTATGCGCGAAAATCCGGGCCATATTAATACCAGCCCTTTTACCAGCTATAATTATCACTCTAAGGGAAACTTCTCAACTTTGTTGGATGTAGTTGTTCTTGGTGCCACAGAGGTAGATGTTAATTTTAATGCTAATGTTGTAACTCATTCTGATGGTTATCTCTTACATGGAATAGGAGGATGGCAAAATTGTCTCTTTTCGAGATGTACAATACTGCCTATACCGTTATTTCGTGATAGAATTCCTGTTATCATTGATGAGGTTACTACTTTATGCGGACCGGGAGAACTTATTGATGTTATTGTAACTGAAAGAGGAATTGCAATTAATCCATTGCGTACTGACCTGATTGAGAAAACAAAAAACTCAGGTTTACCAATTGTTAGCATTCAAGAGTTAAAAGATGAAGCTGAAAAGATTTGTGGTGTACCTGCAAAACCTGAATTATCAGACGAACTTGTTGCTGTTATAAAGTGGGTTGATGGTACTGTGCTGGATGCTGTGAAGAAGGTGAAGGCCTGAATCAGTTAACAGTTATCAGTTAACAGTTATCAATTAACAGTAACCCGCAACTCGTTGTACATTTCCCGTTGGGGTTGTTATCATTATCATTTATTGTTTTTCTTGTTGTCCTGGTATTGAGCAAAATCCCTTTGCGATTTTAGAAGGTTAATTGCATACAGTATCAGGTTTTTTGTTTCTGATAAAATATTTAGATATAGAAGACTGTTTTTTGTACCGCTTTCAGCATTTTTTATCCTCTTCAATTGATTCCTGTTACTAGTCTGGATCAGATCTAACAGGGTCTGCTGTTTCTGGAGAATTATATTTATATCTTTAAATTTACCATCTATTATAACCTGAAGTATCGAACTGAACAAGTCATTCAGCTCATCTTTGATCGTAATTAATTCTATTATTTGTTCTTCAGTAAGAGGCTTTAGATTATTTGCAATATGCTCGAGGCTGGGTTGTGAAATATAATAAATGCTATGTATTATTTCACGCAGATAATCTAGTACCTGAACATAGAAATATCCGGTTTCAATAGAATCTTCCCTAAGTTTTTTAATAGTTTTATTGATATTGTCTTTTAGTTCTTTTGATTGCAGTGTTAAAGTTTTAATACTTTTACTAGCTTTCTTCAGATCCTTAAGATTCTCCTGTGTTAAACCATCGAAGGTTTTATTATATGCTCCAAGAATTTCACTTAATATATTAGTTACATTAACAGTGCAATTTCTTAGTACATCCTCATCTTCTAATTCTAGTGTTAGTTCTTCTTCCCTGACTTTCTTTTCTTTTTCTTTAGCTTTTTTGCGGTGAGTGATGCGGGTTTTGACAACTATAAAAAGAGCAAGCAATATAAGAATAACAATAGCTATAAAACCTCCCCAATGAATTAACCATGCAACGATAAATGCAGCTGTGAAAGCAGAGAAGGCTGTAAAAAACCATCCACTGATAACAGAGAGAACGCCGGTAATTCGGTAAACAGCACTTTCACGACCCCAGGCTCTGTCGGATAAAGATGTTCCCATTGCAACCATGAAAGTGACATATGTTGTTGAAAGAGGTAGTTTTAATGATGTTCCAATTGCAATAAGAATACTGGCAACAACTAGATTGACTGATGCCCTTATCATATCGAATCTTACATCACCGGGTTTTTCAGCTAAAGCGTGATCAAACTGCCTGTCTATCCTGGCTTTGACAGGTACAGGAATAAATTTGTGTATAGCACCATGTAAATTTCTTGTGCTTCTTACAAGGGATCTTGAAAAATAAGTTGAACCAAAGCGCTCTTCACCCACATCCTGACGGGCTAAGTCCAGTGTAGTTTCAAGTACCGATCTTGCTTTTTTTGAAGTCCATAAAGTAACTACCATAATTGTACCGGCAATCAGCAGGTATAATGTTGGAGTTTTAACTTTTTCCGTTAAGGCAATCATTAAAAAGCTATTGGGATCACTAGCCGGGTCTGCAACAAAGGCCTTATATGATTCGAATCCGGCAAGAGGAACACCAATAAAGTTTACAAGGTCGTTTCCTGCAAATGCCATAGCAAGCGCAAAAGTCCCGACTAGAACAACCAATTTTAGGATGTTAAAGTTTATGAGTGAGTTCAATAGCTGAAATATCACTGTCCAACCAATAAAACTTAAAAGTAAAATCCTGAAAGTGTTTTCCTTTATCCATGCAAGGTTATCGGGAGTCATGAATGATGAGCCCTTTGCACCTTTAATAAGCATAAAATATGTGATGGCTGTTATGGCAAGGCCTCCCCATATTGCTCCAAAATATCTTAAATTCTTTTTATAATTAAACGAGAAAATTAACCTGGTGATCCACTGAACTATTGCACCAATAGAGAATGCAATAACAATTGAAAGCAGAATTCCGCTGATTATGGCCATAGCTTTACCATAATTTATATATGTACTCATATCCTGCGAAACCTCGGAGGATGAGCTTATTTTTATTAATGAAACAGCTACTGCGGCTCCCAGTAATTCAAAAACTATAGAAACAGTTGTAGAAGTGGGTAATCCCACTGTGTTAAAGGCGTCCAACAGAATTATGTCAGTTATCATCACCGCCAGAAAAATGATCATTATCTCTGAGAAATAAAAATGTTCGGGGTGAAAAATTCCTTTTCTGGCAACTTCCATTAAGCCACTGGAAAACATTGCCCCAACTAATATACCTAATGCAGCAACAATCATTATAACTTTAAAAGGAGCAGCCTTTGCTCCAATAGCTGAGTTTAGGAAATTGACAGCATCATTGCTCACTCCAACGATAAGATCTGAAATAGCTAAAGCAAATAATATAACAACAATGATCAGGTAAATACTATCCATAAGTTTGAATTTTGTCACAAATTTAAAGCAATGTTAATAGCAAATGTTTATATAAAAATTAAGTTAATATTAAGTTAATGTTAAATTAATGTTAATTATTTTTGAAAGCTTTAATTGTAATTATTTGTATTATGTATTATTTTGCAATCGATTATAAAAATTAAATACCTGAAAATTGAAGACGCACAGAATTTTTCTCAATATTGTTTTTTATTTACTTTTTGCAACAGCTTTGCTAGGGCAGGATACTGTTACTGATAATACCTTTACTCCCCATGGCAAGATATATGCAAAGCTGTTTACTAATTTTCATACAGCTATTAGCAAGGCAAATGGTCAGGTGGCTTTTGAGATGCGAAGGGCATACTTTGGCTATAAATATTATTTGAGTAGGGAGTTTTCAGCTGAGGTTAAGATCGATATTGGTTCTGCCCAAGATGAACTTATGGAATTAGGTCTTGGAAGACATGCATATTTTAAAAATGCTTATATCAGGTATAAGAAAAATGCACTACAAATTAATTTTGGACTGATTGACATGCAGGCCTTTTTGATACAAGAAAAAGTTTGGGGTCACAGATATATTATGAAATCATTTCAGGATCAATATAGATTTGGTCCAAAAGCTGACCTGGGTGTAAATGTTATTTATACGATCAATAAAATAATTAGCTTTGATATTACTGCAAGTAATGGTGAAG
>JAIOTT010000358.1 GCA_021106655.1 Bacteroidales bacterium | reverse complement strand
TTCCATGCTTATTTATCGGAATAAATAATTCTTTTATATTCGGTAGGTTCATCAACAGATCATTTACCGGAAAAATATATCTTTTCTGATTTTCCCGACAACACTCATCAAAGCCAAGCCATCTAACTCTCCTATAGGATGATTGGATGCAATTATATATCTGCCGGTTGCAGGAACATTTTCTAAACCTTTTACAAGAATTTTAGTTTGAAATTCTTCAAGAAGTGAATCAATCAAATCAATACCAAATTTATCTTTAGTGTTATAAATTATTTCATTTAGCTCAGATTGATGAATATTTTTTTTTAAATAATTGTAAACAAATTTCGGGACAATTTTATCTAAAGACGGACTTTTAGCATAAAAAACTTTCTGAATATTTAGGAAGTCTCTTGTTATTTCCTGCCGTTTTTCTTTCTCTTGTTGATTGTCCATATTATTAGTAAAATGCTCTTTTTTAATTAATCATCCTTTAAAAAGTATATCATAATAATCTTCTTTATTAAAAAGCAACTTTTCTAATTACTTTGTAGCAAAGTTAAGTATTATTCTAAAAACAGAAAAAATTAATAAAGGATATTATACTATTATCTTGTAAAACATTGGTTTTGTGATTATCTGTATTTAGTTCTCACTCATCAGTCCTCAGTCATCAGTCTGCCATATGAAATGCTACGCCTGCCCTATGAAACTTTGAATTAATATTCTTTGTGATATTCTATTTCACGTTTTAGTAAAGACTGGAATATCCCATCAGATATACGTAGATTATCAAAAGTACCATATTGAATTATTTCTCCTTTATCCATGACAAAGATAGTATTGGCTGATTGTAAAGTATCTAATCTGTGGGCTATTGATACTACTGTTTTTCCCTCTTTGGTTAATTCAAACAAATTTTGATAGATTTTGTTTTCTGTCAGATTGTCCAAAGCAGATGTGCCTTCGTCAAGAATAATCAGATCACATTGTTTATTCAGAAACACTCTGGCGAGACAAATTCGTTGAGCTTCACCACCGCTCAAATTATTGCCAGAGGGACTTATTAATGAATCCAGCCCATATTGTGAAGCGTTTATCAAATTGTGAATTTGAGCTTTTTCAGCTGCTTCTATGATTTCCTGATCATTATATTCTGACTTACAACCAAAAAGAATATTTTCACGAAAAGTACCCGTTAAAATAAATGGTCTTTGCGGAGCATAAGAAATAGTTTCAGCCAATAAATTTCTAGGCAACTGACTTATTTCAATTCCATGCAAGTTCAAAGTACCAGAACCAAAGTCAAAACCAATAATATTTTTGATGAGTGTAGATTTGCCGCAACCTGATTCACCAACTATTCCGTAAAATTTTCCTGACTCTAAAGCCAGTGATACATTCCTTATCACCGTTGTACCATTATAACCAAAAGAAAAATTCTTAACACTAACCAAGGGTTGTCCTCTTTCAATGTTACTATTTGACTTAGCTGTGACTATACGTTTAGCATATATCTTATCCTCTGGTACATTTAGTATTTCAATAAGATCACCTGTTAATATTGATGCTTCAGATGATTCATCCATAAACCGATGGAAATCTGCCAACGGCTTAATGACATTGTTGAATAGCAATAAGAAAGTAAATACCTGACCTACTGAAATTTGGCCTTCTTTTAGGAAATATAGGCATATCACCAAAACGGCCAGATTCCAAAACGCTTTGTTGATACCTTTCAACGTATCAAAGGTCATCATAGCCTTATGATGTTTAAACTCAGTAACTTTTACATTATCAGAGAAAGATTTTATTTTATCTAATTGTTTTTCCTCGTAGTTTGCAGCACGAATTGTGTCAATCCCCATTAGCATTTCAATCAATTTAGCCTGAATGGTTTCAATAGCACGGTTCAATGAAATTCTGATACCTTTTTGACTATGTATCTGCCGGTTGATGATGTAAAAAGCTATTGGTGCTACCAGCGATATGGAGATTCCGATAATGATGGAATTATTAAGGGCAACAATAACAGCAAACAACATGGTAAGCATTGCCGGTATAAGATCCATGAAGGATATCTTCAACAATCTTATTGCTCCATCTATACTTCTCTGAAAACGTGCATTCAAACCGCCCAATTCCTGATTTTTCAACCAATATAAATCAATGTATAACAGATGCCTCACATTTAATATGGTCAATTGATTCCATGCGTCAGTACTGGCTTTTTCTACACAGAATTTCCGGATGTAAGTAAAAATTTCATTTAGTAAATATAGTGAGCCAATAATTATCAGTCCATTTACCGGAAAGCTTGTCTTTGAAAAATTATCCACTAGCCTGCCTATTGCTTCCGGTATGTAAGCTATAATAAATGATGCAATTACAACCATAAAAAATGCGATGCTGAAATGTATTTGATTTCTGCGACCAATTTGTTTGACCAACCAGAAAAGTCTTTGAATTACAATAACTACTTCCTTCATAATGGTATGATTTTATAGGGTTAATAAAATGTAGAGTACATTAACACTTAAGATGATAGCTCCACCAACTATTCCGGGAACCAAGTATTCTTTGAGACCAAAACTAAGAGATCGACCTTCAACCTTAAGTTCATATTTCTCAGATAGCGATTGCACTAACGGGCCAGCTGTAGCCGAGAAAGTGAAAATTGAACTACCGGCACAAATGGAAAGTGCAAAACAGGTAATTACCATATTATCAGGATATAAACTTGAAATTCCCGTAGCAACAGGCAGAAGCGCAATAGTAGCAGGTCCTGCAGAAACAATAGCTGTAACCATAGTTATGGTGACAGAGAACAGAACTATAAGAGTCAGTGGATCACCTGTTTGGAAACTCAACCATTTCGCAACTATAGAAAGCAACGGTGTACTTTGGATTGATGCAATTACCGCAAACAAGCAGAGATAAAAAATGAAAATAGAAGTATTGAGATTTTTAATTCTATTTTCCAGAAACCGGCCTTTTTCAATAATAATAGCCAGTACTATTAAACCTACTACTGTTACAACTGCCGGGTTAACACCCTTAACCCAGAACACCATCATTCCGGCAAAAACCACTGATGACCAAAACAACTTGGTTTTGTTAAGTTTTACACTTCGGTAAAGAGCGGTAGTAAAGGCAGCGGATAACTTGGATTCTTCGGCTGAAGATGCTTTAGTCTTAATATGTATAAATAAAAGACCGAACCCTATTACAATCAAAGTTGCTAAAGCTACCATAGGAGTTACGTTAGGAACGTATGACTGAAAAGAAATAATTCCCTTTGTGAACATTACCAGGGCTGGAAAATCTGAGATTGGCAGGCTTGCACCGCCCAAATTGGACAGCACAATCAAAGTTCCGAACAGCACGCTTACATACAGCTTACTTACATTCCGCAGTTGTGATAAAATACCAATCAACGCAGGTGTCAAGAGAAGCACCGCTTGATAATTATTCAACACCGCTGATAAAAAGAAAATCAAGATACTGAAGAGCAGATAAATTAACCATTGCTTGCCTTGACAAATATTGGCAATCTTCCTGATCATAATTCCAAATAAGTTAGACTTCAAAATAAAATCACCAAAGAGAGTCAATCCTACAAGTATTAACATCACATCTAACGGAATGGACTGTAAAGGTTCAATAATAGAATCGGTTTTCAACCAAACAAGGAATAATCCCAAGGAAGCACCGGCAGCCATAATAAAGTGACGTAGCTGCGATATAAAGGATTGCGCAAGGATGGTTATAAATGCTACAAGGCAAATGACAATATCTATAGTATCCATAAGCTTAATCATTTAGTGTAATGAAATCGGTAAAGTATAAAGGCTCAACAGGTGTCATCACTTTACATAGCCCTGTCCGATCATAACTAAACTGGATCGGTAACGGTTGGCAAATATGAAGACCAACAATTTGATAGCTGTTTTTACGGGCTTCAATGGTCAGAAGCTTGCTTGCATAGTTGTAGGATAGCAAGGTGCCGTCTTGTAAAGGATATAGCGGAACAAGAATGCTGGTGTCTGGGCAGACAAGGTTACCTGCATGAAATGGATCGGTAACCTGAACTTCAGGATACTCCATATAATTAAGTGCAATCCTTTCAAAATCAATTTCTACTGCATTGGGAATTATCAAAACTGACTTGAAATTTTTCACCAATTCATCTACTAGTACAGACTCAAAACCACAACAGAATACGTGTGTACCGTTCAGTTTGTTTCTTATGCTATTGTGATATCCAGCCAGGCTTTCCTTAAAATCATCCTCCTTCGGAAGATGCTCAGCTATAATGCGGAATACATTACTCAATCCCTTTTTGTCGTATTTCAGCATTAACATGGTTGAGAATAGTAACCCCAACTCAAGATGAGTTGAGGTTACTTTCTGTTCGATGTGATTATTAATGGTTGTCCTCATGAGAATCCAGTTTAACAATATTATTAGATTTGCTTAATACCTTTTGAATGGCTGCCAAACCGTTCATCAAGGTTAAATCCATTGCTACTTCATGCGGTGGCCCCTCACCTATCCAGGTTAGAGCTTCCTTATGATTACTACCTTCTACCATATCAAGTAACTCTTTAGGTAAACTAACCGGATACTGAAAACCATATTCACGTGGGCTTGTACCATAAACCGGAATTTTCTCAATTAACTCCCCGTCAGTATTAACTTGCTCAACAATTTGAGCAAGCTGACCAAGGATGATGGAGTTACGTACTTGTTTATGCGGTGGTCCTTCCATTGTGGCTTCTCGAATAACCCATTGGTAGTCGGAATCCGAATTAAAAAGCCTGCGTAAGTTCTTCAGCAGTTCTTCGATTAGTACCAATAATTTTCCAACACCAAAGTGGTGATGTGGTCCGTGAGGCCCGTGATAGATACTGTGTTGATACGACCCATGATGGGAACTGTGGTTCGGTCCGTTAAGATCAGACCCGTGATGATTGTGAAAATGTTGATGTTTCATAATAAACCTCCTGTATTTTGATTAAAGAATATATTGTCGCCTTCTTTTGCTTTAGAGAAAGAAAAGGCATAACTCCCTCCGTCCTGATCGCAGCCTTGGCGGTATGGAACGAATAGTGGATTGAAAATTATATCTTTTGGACAACTTTGTTTTAGATAAAATCCTGGTATTTGCTCAGAGTTAATTGTCTCAAAGGCTATTTCATTTTCAATATCACCATTCTTGTTGATAAAAAATAGCCTTATGGAAAGATCACCATTTTGTGCAGGCATTACGATACTATTCAGTACAGTAAACCAGATTTTTATAAATTCATCAGCAATCTGTTTCGGTAGATCATCCGGTTTCAGATAATCACAATCCAGATAAATGCTTTCAGTACCATCAGTTACTTGGTCAAACAAGCTTTTACTTATAGCTCCGTATGAATCCTCAAACTCCTGGATTAATTCTTTAGCTTTTTCATTAGCTCTGATTTCTTCAACTACTGTGTTAAAGTCGAGCTTAATTTTACAAGGACTTTGTGCTTTCATAACCAGTGATTTTGTTATACCATTTATCTAAAGTCAGAAAATGGTTTAATCAGGTTATCTGATTAAGAAAGTCTTCTAAATGAAATAATTAAGGTGAAGTGTTATAAACCTTCTAAGGAGAGAATTTATTAAATGTTTAGCCCATTATCAATAATATCAGAATATGGCTTTGCTAATCTACTTTTTATATAACCCTTCCATAAAACTCTTATTCTAATAGCCGCTTTTCTTTGTAAAGATAGAATACCTTCCCTTGAGAAAATTGATTCTAAATTGATAGCAGTGGTTACTACTTTATTATTTTTAGGGAAATCAGGCTGTTCGTACTCAATTCTTCTTATTAGACGTAATTTAAAAGCTTCTTTTTCGAAAAAAGGTAAAGGGTAATAATCTTGAATTATTGTTAATGCTTTCAAAGGATCATTATGCTCTAAAACCAAAGGATTTCTTAATAAAGATTGCAAAACACTTTTCTTGTTTTCTTCTGAGTCGATGATTGTATATGGATCACCTTCAATTCCTTCAATGGAGACATTTTTTATTTTACCAAAACTTTTTATTGAATATTCCTTTTCACCAGTACTTGTGTTAGTTTTTCCATAATTAATATTCCAATTTTCATCATTTATAGTAAAAATGATTTCAACCTCATCAAATAACATTGAAATTAGTAATTCCCATTTTTCACAATAAGGTTCCAAATAATATTCACTACTAATATTTGTGTAATCTTTCAATAAATCTTTATTGTCCTTATTTAAAAGCACATTGCTTATTTTTTCCCTAATTTGCTCATCTTTTACTCTTAGGTGTTTTTCTCTTATTCTCTTAAATAATTCGATTTTAATCTGCTCCATAATAATGATCCACATTTATGTGCATTGATAACTCTTGTTCTATTTTTGAAATTACTGAATTATTTTTTAATTCAGGATATCTTTTTAGTAAGTTAGTTAATTTTAGAAGCTCATGAGGGTGTTGGCAACTTATTTCAAATTCAATATAAAAATACTTCTCAAGCACATCAACAGTTTCACCCCTATCTTTACTGAAAAATATTCTTAACGGTGTAATGTAATCAATTTTGGCTTTCTCTTTATTAAGCATTTGAATAATAGGCTGTAGTTTTTTATTGATTATTTTTTTTATTGATCCATCTTTGCTATTTATATGACCATGAATTATTTCATTTCTAAGTAGAAACTCGTTTATATTAAACAAATATTTTAAAAACTCCAAGAAATCTTCGCCGAGTACTTTCCATATCTTTGTAAAAGGTTGATTGTCACGTTCTTTTTCAATTATTCGACTTATGATAATAAATGGTAGTATTGCTTCAAATATATCTGATTGTGATTTTATTATTTCAATATTACTACTAATCAAAGAGTAAATATTTTTGATACACATATCAAAAAAGACGATTTTCTCTTTATCAATGATACTTTCGGGATCGTCATAATCATGAATAATGGATTTATACCAATTCTTTTCTTCAACCAAAATTCTTGATGGATAATCTCCATCACTTACACAAGAGTATGTGATGAGAGTTTTATCTTTAGTGTCTTTTTTTTCAGACTTGGAATTAAATGTTCCTTCAAAGATTAAGTTTGCAATTATTAACCAATTATCTATTTTAGTCTGATTCTTTAGCCATAGAACTATTCGTCTGATAACCAATATTTTTTTAAATGTTTCATAATATTCATCATCTTGGCCATTTCTCTTCGGTTTAGGTGGAACTGAATGGCCTACTTTTCTCAGTTGTAGTTTTCTCACACCTTTAAAAGGTGGAATAATTATGCCCCCTTTCATCAACGAATTAAACCAACCGTTCTCTTCATCATTGATACTAAGATTTAAAAAATAGTCAAGCTGTTTTATATAGCGTTTTGCATCTTGTGAGATTTGTTGTTCAAACAATATATAATCCTTATGATTTCTATAATGCGCATAAAATGATCGTAAAGAGTAATCCCAAATTCCTGTATGTGGTTGGTTTAGTAACGCCTCATACATTTGATTTCCTTTATCAATTATTTCCTCCAGAAAATCTTCAAGAATTTTTCCTTCTACTTCAGTCTTCCGTTTATAATTAATTTGAATTCCAAACCTTTTAAATGTTGAAAGAACAGATGTACGCGATTGTCCGGAATAGACAAAAATGTCTGTAAAACGATTTTGTTGGATTAACCAGGAAATAAAAGAATAGCCTTGTTTACCCTTGAAGTTCCCCAATGAATCTTCCAGTCGATAATCAACTATTACCACTGTAATTCTATTGAACAAGTCTTCCTTAATTTTATTAATCGCTTCTGAATATGTACTAACCAAATGTACTTTTAGTTCCAGATGAATTTCTTCTAATCTATTTTTTAAAGTTTGTACCTGGTCGGGTTTGTCCTCAAGAATTAATACTTCCCATCCGCCCGAATAATTAAAAACAGCATTTTCACTACTATCTTCCAGATGTATTAAAAATCTTCTTTCTGTATTCTCGTCCAAAAAAGTAGAAAATGATTCTTTTTCAATTTTTATTAATTCATCTTCAACCTTTTTGGTTTCTTTGTAGATGGCATGAGGGAGATTGCCTATGTTCCTAATATCTTCTAGTAGTCCTTTAATATATTTTTTTCCTTCTTCAAAAGGTAAGATAAGTGCTTCAGGTTTTTTATGCCATATTGTTTTTATTAGTCCGACTATATCACAAAAATGTAGCTGAATATCTTCCAATTCCATTTCCTCTAATAACCTTATTTCATAATCCTTTGTAATTCCAGTTGGCAAATGAATAAAATAATGCCCCATAGACTGAAGGATTAAAAAACCTTTTTCTTTGACCGGATAGTTTTCTGAGGCAAAAGAACATATAAAAATTGGTGCTGTAATATTTTTTAATCTAAGCTGTTGAACAACCTTAATCCCATAAAAATCTGATAGGGCATTACCATTCCAGTTTAATTCTGCAAGAATAAAAAGGGCGGAAAACTCTTCCAAAAATTTTGAATTTATTTCATTCTGTTTAGGAAACAAATCACTATGTTTAACCAGAGTTACATTTATTTCTTCATTAAAAAACTTATCAAAGTTATTGCAATTCTTGTTTTTCCCGAATAAGTAAAATCTTAAAGTTTCCTCTGAAATATTTTCAGACCAAATAATTCCAATATTCATTTCATATATATTTAATTTTCTATCTTGATATGTATGCAGAATTTTAACTAAAATTTCTTTCTGCAGCTAAAAACAATCTTTTTATAAGTTCAAAACTAAATTGCTGAACACCTTCATTTGAAATTTCTTCTTCCGGTGGTTTTGAAATGCAAAATTTTTCTTCAATTCCATATTTCTTTTTTAATAGTGTTTTAAGATCGTTTGAAAAACTATCATTCATCCAGAAATATTTTGAACAAGGTATAATAAATAGAGAATTATTATCAAGATTAAATTTATTATCCTTACTTAACGAAAAGATTAAATCAAGTGAAGCCTGAACCTTTTCTCTTTTATTTGTTAAATGATCGTTGTCTATTAAATTCATGTCAATTATTAAAACTTTTTTCATTCCATTCCGACTAAGAATTGAAACATTTTCTTTGTCATCAACAACGAAAGCTTTATTATGAGGGTCATACTTAAATTTATTCCCAACTACAAACTCTATATTAATATGATTTGACAATAGACTTTCATATTGAACATTTTGTTTTCTATGACGAACTTTTTGTTCATTTTCAAGCCAAATTATTTCCAACCGGTTTCCATCATTTTTATTTTCTAACAACTTTAATAATAATTTTGGCAACGCTTGTTTTGCAAGATTAAGTTGTTGTTCCCAAAAACCAGTAAAATGTTTATCATCAAGATAAAATAATAAGGGATTCATCAATACGCTTCGAAGTATTGCCAAATTTTCATCACGTAGATTGGTATTGATTTGTTCATCAGATAATTCGCTATTACTTATGCCAAGTTCTAATAAAAGAGGTTTCAGTACATGTGAATAATTTTTAAATGAAAGTTTAGTTTTTGAAACAAAATAATTATATGAGAACACAGAAGTTCCACTAAATTTAGCCATTCCAGAAAAAACTTCATCATTTAATGAATTAATATGTGCTGGCTTTTCTATAAAATGTGGAAGACCTATGACCCAACCAATAATATTTATGTCAGGGTGTTCATATTGAAGTTGAATTTTAAAACCCTTATTCAACGAATAATTTTCAATTCTATTGAAGTTAATTAGAACTGAAATAAACCTTTGGGTATTTATTATTGAATATGCCATTATTTTGCCATATCCCTCGGTTGTCAAAGGAATAACTTTTGATGCAAGGTAACATGCAGCAGCAGATGCACCAGGACGTGAACATTCTAATGTCGATTTTCCTGCATAGACATGCCTTTTGGTTTGAATTCCACTCCATTCAAGTTTATTTTCTTCCCATTCAAGATAGGGTGCGTCAAATGAAGTTTGTTCCCTACTCCTTGCATCTCTGAAAAGAATACTACCTGACGGATATGGAATATAACCTAATTTATGAGGATCAAGCACAATAGAATCAACTTCTTTTAAAGCCAGAATACTGCTTACCCAACTAATCTTGATAGTCTGAGTAATTTGTTCAATAATAAGGTTATAAAAAGTAGTTTTTTTATTAATTGATTTTGAATTATACTCATGTAACAAGCTAATTATTCTGGATATTACATTATGTGAAATTTCCTTTATTTTTTTGTCTGATATTTCTAGTACTCTATGTTTCTGCTCATCTTTGGAAAGCAAGGATGCGAAATATCCTCCATATGCAGCATCTACATGAAAATAAAAAGAGTAATTTTCTTTCTCTAATTTATTTTTAGTTTTTAAAATTCCATCAATAGGATCAATAGCACCTTCTTCTGTACTTCCAAATACCCCAATTACAGCTAATGTTGATATTTCTTTTTCCTTATATTTCCTTATTGATTTATTCAATTCTGATATGTCAATATGATAATTGTCATCAACAGGAATTTTTTCTAAAGCATCCTGTCCTAATCCAAGGATCTCAGGCATTTTATCCCACGTATTGTGACAGGTGTTGGAAATGAATAACTTGGGAGTATTCAAACCCGTTAGTCTATGAATTTCAGCTAATCCAGTAGTCCTAATACTTCCTTTCTTATACAACTCATTAAAAACCTTTATTAATGTTCTATTGTCACAATTATTTTCATTTCCTTCAATATTTAATTTTTTTATCCTTTCAACGATATTTTGCCTAAGACCCATTATGGTGATTGTATCCAAATTGAACAAACTATAATAAGAGAGTTGTCCAAGAGTTTTATAATTGCCGTTTGATAATTTAACTTCGAAACTTTGAAGTAACGTTTCTAAATTCTTTAGATATCTTGGATTATAATCTTTAATGGATTTTTCTAATGAAGCCTTTCTAATAAGATTATCTTTATCTTCTGAATTAGGACTGCTATTAAACGCTTGAATATGAGAAAGGATTAACTTTAATGTAATAGGTAAGTATTTCAAGTTTCGAGCTACCCAGATTCCTTCGATATTAGCAACTGTTCCCCCGGAAGCTAAGTGACCACATGATTTGTAATTTTTATCTTCTACTTTATAATCACTTTCTTTTGTAATATCATAAAAAGCTGGATAACCTATCATTTCGGAAATCTGTTTCATAAAATCCATTTCCATTGGTAATGTTGCTGAAGAAGCTTCATCTGTAACATTATTAGGGTTATAAAGGATTGAAGCCACATATCCGGCTATAGCAGGTATTAACAAATCTCCATGGAAATGTGCCATGTATTTAACATCCCATGTTGGAACAGATTCCTTTAATCTTGATAAGGTCTTTTGTAATTCATCTAATATCAGATTCTTTGTTCTTATAAAGTCCTTCTCACATTTATCTTGTTCACTAATTATTATTTCATCCTGTGCATGATAATTTTTTCTAAAATTAAGGGTGTCTTCAATAATTCTCGTAAAAACTTCCTTATATAAAGATACATTTTCGGATTTTGAGCCTAAAAAAACTGATTTAATATTCATATTTTCCATATTTATTGATTTTAAGGAATGATTCTATTATTTTTCCAGTTAATGGAAATTGTTCAAAACGGTAGTTGAATAATCTTTCCATAGTTTCTTTATCTGCTATTTTGTATTTTTGAATTTGATTCTCGCTAAACCATGACATTAAAAGAATTGACTGAAAATTCCCATGTAACAATCTTATATCTTCAGCAAATTTAATACCTTCACAATCATACATTTTACCTTTATAATGAGCATCAAGAATAATAAAATTATTCTTATCAATCTCAATATGATCTAATTGAACAATTTCGGCTGCAATATTAAATTCTAATAAATGGTCTTTAATATTCTTAGCATATATTAAATTTCTCAATATAAGATTACATTTTTCCATTAAAATTATTGAAGTTTAACAATCCTGTTCTTCCCAACTTTTACAATCATTCCTGCCTCTGCAAATATTAGTGTTTCAGTTTCTGTAACTTTCTGGTCATCGATTTTTACGGCTCCTGGTTCTAGCAATCTCTTGCATTCTCCACGACTTTTCAAATCAAATAGTTGAAGCATCATATCAATAATATTGATATGACTATTGTTGGTCAAGTTTAAATCATTAACTGAGAAAACAGGCATACCTTCTTTATCAGTTTTTCCGTAATCATTTAAAGCTTTCCGGGCTATATCAGCTCCATGAAACTGATGAACAATGTCGAAAGCCAGTTTTTTCTTTGCTGTTAAAATCACTTCAGTGGTTGGTGAATTTTCCAACTCAATTTTCATTTTATCAATTTCATCAATTGGCATATCAGTAAGAAGGGTGAAATATGGAATAATATTCGAATCATTCATTTGCATGATCTTTTCAAACATAACAGGTGCCGGTTCATCAATACCAATGTAGTTGCCCAGAGATTTTGACATTTTCTGTGTGCCATCAGTTCCAACCAGTATTGGCATGGTAAGGCAGACCTGAGATTCCTGCCCAAAACTTTTTTGTAGCTCCCTTCCAAACGTCAGATTAAAGGTTTGATCGGTTCCACCAAGTTCAACATCTGCTTTTAATGCCACCGAATCATAGCCCTGCATAAAAGGGTATAGAAATTCATGCATTCGGATAGACTCAGAAGATTCGAAACGTTTACGGAAGGTGTTATGTTCCATTAGTTTTGCCATGGTGGTTTGCGCTGCCATTTTAATAACATCCTCAAAAGTCATGGATTTTAACCAATGGCTGTTAAATACTACTTCCAGATTGTCTTTGTCCAGGATTTTAGAAACTTGTTCAATATACGTTTTTGCATTTTCTAAGATTTGTTCCTCAGTTAAAGGTGGTCGTGTAGCGTCCCTTCCGGAGGGATCACCTATTCTGCCCGTAAAGTCACCAATCAGAAATTTAATGGAATGCCCCAATTCCTGAAAATGCCTCAATTTCCTGAATACAACAGTATGACCAAGATGTATATCCGGTGCAGTTGGATCAACACCCAGTTTAATAATTAAAGGTTTATTCGTTTCCTGTGATTTTTTGAGTTTTTCTCTCAACTCTTGTTCACTAATAAATTCAGCAACACCTCGTTTTATTAGAACAACCTGCTCATCAATTTTTGCAAATAATAATTCTGTTTTAGTTTCTTCCATGATCATTATGATTTAATTTCATAATAATATATAAGTTAGTTATTCATGGTTATCTCAAAAGATTATCTCTTAATTCAGCAAGAAAATTCTGATATTGATCATCCTTAAAATTCAATGATTTAAGCGTTGATACATTATCGTTTAACCCAAAATCAGAAATATATTGCTTTACTATATCTTCATTGTTTTGTAATCCATCTGGTGTAAGGAGGGAGTGGAGAAGTTCGAGATTCTGATTTATCCCTTTTGTTTCAACACCTTTTTTAAAAAACTGATTAATCAAGTTTATATATTTGTCTTGTGCATTACTATCATTATCACAAGATATCTTATATAATTTTTCATATACTGAAGCATAGTCTGTATTAAATTCATGACTGCTTGGTATTATAGACAGACAGCAATTCTCCAAATATGACAAAAAACCATTACCATTTTCTTTATCATTGGGCTTTCTATGGATTATAGAAATAATTTCTACATTTTTAAAACCACTAATGAATTTTTTAAATTCTGAAAGAGGGATTTTATCATTTACAACGAAGATAGAATCTGAATCAACTCCTTTAAAATTGTATGGCACGAACCCTGATTTCTCAAATAAATAAATTTGGTTACAATTAAACTCCTCCTCAGATTCAATACAGAAAAGCTCATTAGTTTTATCTTGATCATCAAAAGTCCTTACAATACCTTTATAATTTGAAAATAAAATAAGTGCATTCATAATATTATAATTTTCTTGCTGAAAAGCATAAATCAGTTAACATATATTTGCTTTGATTATCACATGTATAGTATGCAACCTGTGAAAAATTTAAAAATCTAATCTTTTTTGGTAAATTATGAGGTTTTCCCCTTCCTGATATCAGTATAACTTTTAAATCTTTATCATCAGGTATTATTTCATCAATGAAATCTTTAATAGAAGTATCATCTTCTTTACCAAAAAACTTTTCAATAATACCCAAGTGAATCAACAAAAAGTCTAACTTTTTAGACACAACATTTATCCATCTTAATAAATCACTTGCTACTTCTTCAATTTTATCATTTGGGCAATTCAAATCGATATCTTTTTTAGGTAAACAAATGTTCATTTTATTGAACAACTCATTATATGTTATTTTTTCTCTATACTTGCCCTTTCCAAAGCTTTGTACTCTTTCATCAACAATCCCGATTTTTGTTACTACAGATTCATGTAGAAGTATTAAAGGCATTTTATTTGCATCAACATTAACTCTAACTTTCTCGTAGGCATCTATTAATTCAGAGATGGTTGTGATATTACCTAATGGGATTTTAGAAAATGAAAAACTAGTACCAATGTCGCAATACGTATAAGCTTTCTTATACTTTTCATATTCCTTAGCATGGTTAAGAAATCTCCATTTATATACATTTTGAGATTTGTTTTTACGAGCTTTATATCCCTCAAAACTCATTTCTTCATATCCCAGCAGTTTCATTTTCCTCCAAAAATATATGTTCCATAAATCCCAAACATCCTTTAAAAAATTATCTATGCTTGCTGAAATTAAATGACTCAACAAACTTTTTGAATTTACTTCATTTTTTTCATTTTGCTTTCCAAACTCTGTTGAATTCATCCAGATTATTCTATTCGGTAGAGCTAACGAGTGGCTAGCAATAATCTTTTCATGTAATATCCTATGTTCGATAGAAGAAACCACCACCAATATTTTGTGATTATAATTGTATTTGGATAATTTCTTCTTAATTTTTTCTTCTTGTGTTATTACTTGGATTCCAGCATTTAATAAAGCTGTTTTATTAAGAGAAGTATCAGTAACTATTTCTTCAAAGTCGAGGATCAATACTTCTTTCGGCTTAACCAAGAAGAACGAATAACCAAATCCTCTTTTATCTTTACAATTACATTTTAGCAAATGGGGAACTTTTCGTTTATCTTTTTTCGAAATATTAAAATCATTTTCTCCGGTAAGCCAATTACCTTTATTGTCAATGTTAAGTTTATAATCTAAATCATCAATGTCTTCTATTGGAAT